>DASYUP010000406.1:0-6448 GCA_036001185.1 Thermoanaerobaculia bacterium | reverse complement strand
GAGGGCCGGTGCCAGCGCCGCCGGCTTGAAGCCCTGCGGCCCGTCGCAGCTACGGCGGGTGCCGGCGGGGAACGACAGCACGCTGCGGCCGCTGCGCAGCAGGTCGGCGGCGGCGTCGAGACTCGCCACGCCGCTGCGGCGCCGGCGGCGGTCGACGAAGATCATCCCCATCGCCTGCATGTACCAGCCGAGGAAGGGGACCATCCGCAGCTCGCGCTTGGCGACGAAGCACAGGTCCGCGGGCAACGCCCAGAAGAGCACTGGAATGTCGCCGAAGGATTGGTGGTTGCAGGCGAAGAACCAGGGACGGCGCGGGTCGATGCGCTCGGCGCCGACGACGCTCAGCTGGGCGCCGGCGACGATCGCCACCCCCGGCGCCCAGATGCGGCGCGCCATCGCCAGGCCGATGCCGGGACGGCGCGTGAGCAGCACGATGAAGAGCGCCACCGATGTCCACAGCACCGTCCAGAGGACGATGAGCAGCCACTGCAGCGTGTTGAGTAGGCCCCACAGGAACGGCTTCATGGAAACCTCGCGTCATCTTAGCCGAGCTAAGATCGCCGCCATGGGAGAGGCGGTGGCAGCGGGGCGCTCCCCCGGAGCGACGAAGACCTGGATCGGGCGGGCGGCGGCAGCTGCCCTCGGGCTGGTGCTGCTCGTTGCCACCGTCGCCAAGGCGCTCGACCCGCAGGCCTTCGCCGAGATGCTGCAGGGACAGGGGCTGACGCTCGGCCTGCCGCCGCTGGTGGCGGCGTTGCTCGCCCTCGCCCTCGAGGGTGGGCTCGGCCTGTTGCTGCTGCTCGGCGTCCGCCGGCCGTGGAGCCTCGTCGCCGCCACCCTCCTCGTCGTCACCTTCGTCGTCCTCAATGGCTGGGACTGGTGGCGTGCCGCCCATGGCGCCGCCATGCCGGCCGGCTGCGGCTGCTTCGGCAACCTCGTGCAGCGCTCGCCGGCTGCCGCCTTCTGGCAGGACCTCGCGCTGCTGCTGTCGCTGCTGCTGCTCGCCCGGGTGGGCCTGCCGCCGCGCGCCGCGTCGCTGCCCCCGCGCCGACTGGCGGCGGTGGGAGTCGGCGCTGCCGCCCTCGTGCTGCTCGCCTGGCGCGCCCCCGAGCTGCCGCTCGACGACGTGGCGACGCGGCTGCGCCCCGGCATCGAGGTGGCCAAGGTCTGTGCCGGCACCACGCCGCGCGTCTGCCTCACCACCGTGGCCCCCGACCTGGTGCGCGGTCGCACCTGGGTGACCCTAGTCGACCTCGAGGACGCCGCCCACTGGGCCGACGCCCTCAACCGCTTCAGCAGCCAGTCCGGCAACCCGCCGGTGCTGGCGCTCGCCGCGGCCTCGCCCGCGGACGTCTCCGCCTTCACCTGGCAGTGGGGCCCCTCGTTCCCCCTGCACGACGCTCCCGCCGCCCTGCTGCGGCCCCTCTACCGCCGCCTGCCGCGGTCCTTCCTCGTCGAGGACGGACGGGTGGTGCGTACCTTGTCCGGCCTGCCGGCCGCCGACGCATCCCGAGGAGAACCGACCCGATGAGCCCCCGTTCCTACCGCCAGCCCGTGCTCATCCTGCTCGCCGCCGCCCTGCTGGCGCCGCTCGGCGCGCACTGCGTGCAAGCACAAATGATCCCGGCCGACGCCGTGCTGCGCGACTTCGAGCCGCTCGGCGACTACTACCTCGAGGTGGGCGGCGCCCGCATCCCGGAGGTCGAGCTCTTCCGCTCCGAGAAAGCGGGCTCGGCGGTGCTGGTGTTCGGCCCCGGCCTGCGCGGGGTGACCTTGCTGCAGCCGCGGGCGCACGCCGTGCAGACGCTGAGCATGACCAAGGTCGCCAAGCGGGCCGACGGCCGCGTCGACGTGCTCGCAGATGCCGTGCTGACGCCGGCCGGCGACTTCACCATCGACGGCCGCGAGATCTCCTTCACCATCGAGGGCAAGGCGGCGCGGCTGCGGGAGAAGCCCTACCTGCTGGGTCTCCATCCCGGCCGCGACCTGCTGCTGCACGACGCCACCTACTCCTTCCGTGCCAAGCTCTACCAGCCGTCGCCGGCGCTGGTCAACGCGCTTCGCCAGGCGACGAAGCCAGTACGCATCCGCGTCTTCTTCGGCAGCTGGTGCCCCCATTGCCAGCAGATGGTGCCGCGCATCCTGCGCCTCGAGGACGCCCTCGCCGGCTCGACCATCCACTTCGAGTTCTATGGCCTGCCGACGCTGTACGGCGAGGAGCCCGAGGCGAAGCGGATGGGGATCGACGGTGTGCCCACCGGCGTCGTCTATCGCGGCAACCGCGAGGTCGGGCGCATCGCCGGGGAAGAGTGGAGCATCCCCGAGCTGGCGATCAAGAAGATTCTCGAAAACACCCCCAAAAGTAGCCGCTGAGCCGGGCGCGGCGTCCGCCGATGGGGCGCCCGCCGACACGCTGCCCGCCGAGGCAGCGGCGTCGCCGTCCGCGCCGGCGGGCGGCCGGCGCGTGCCCTGGGGGCGCGTCGTTGTGCTGGCGGCGGTGGCGTTGCTCTTCGGCGTCTTCACTGCGCGGGTGAAGGTCCGGCGCCGGCGTCCGCAGCCGTAGATCGGATCGGACGGGCGGGGACAAGCCCCGCCCCTACACCCGAAAGACCACCGCACATCCAAACATGCATTGGACGCGGCCTCTGGCGTAGGGGCGGGCTTGTCCCCGCCCGTCTTCGTCACGCTGCCCCGTGCTACGCCAGCACCGCGAGCGGGTCGTGACCGCCGTTGTGCCAGGCGGCATCGGCTGCCTGCAGCGCGCCTGGCGCCGCGCAGCGCGAGATGCCGAGGGCTTCCAGGGCCGGCGCCAGCGCCCAGGCTTCGCTGCCTGCGAGGGCGGCGCCTTGCAGCCGCCCGCGCCAGCCGGCGAGCTGCTCCGCTAGCGAGTCGAGACGCGCCAGCGCGTGCACCCGTACCGTGCGCAGCCCGGGCGACGGCGCGAGCGGAGCGTTGCCGGCGAGCAGCACGGAGCCGGCGGCGAGCGGCAACCTTCCCACTAGGGCGCCGCGCATCTCGGCCTCGCCGCGCAGCTGCTGCACGCGAGCGGCGAGCGAGACGTCGAGCGGTCCCGGGGGCAGCTCGCGGGCGATCGCCGCGAGCGCCGCGGCGAGCGCCGCGGCGAGGGCGCGGGCCGGCGCCTCGCCGGCGACGAAGACCGCCTGCACCGACAGGCAACCGCGCTGGTCGAAGAGCGCCACGTCGCGCGCCAGTCCCGTGGCGGTGGAGTCGAGGTCGGCGTCGGCGCCGACGATGGCGAGCGACAGCTTGGGCCCGTAGTCGACCACCTTGCCGGGGGCGCGCCGCTGCAGGTCGGCGACGGCAGCGTGGTCCCCGTAACAGAGCACCCGCACCGCGGCGGCGAGCAGCGGCCCTTCGAGCGTCTCGTCGCCGCCCGGCCAGGTGGCGGCCGCCACCGCCGCCCCGAGCGGCGGCAGCCGGCGGCCGAGGGCGGCGACGAAGGCGGGGGCGAAGAACGGCTCGCCGCGGGCCGACTTGAGCAGCAGCGGCCGGCGCAGCAGCAGTGCCGGTAGCAGCGGCTGCACCGCGAGGCCGGGCAGGTTACCGGCCAGCACGACGAGGGCCGGCCCGTGCGAGCCCTCGCCGCGGGCGGTCGCCAGTCGGCCGTCGCGCAAACGCGCGAGCAGGGCGCGAGCGTGAGAGGCGCGCACGCCGCCGAGCACCGCGGCGAGCCCGGCGGCGAGGCCGGCCGGCGAGAGCGCGGAGGAGGCGGCGAGCAGGGGATCGAGGCGGCGCCGATCCGCCGACGCCGGATCGCGGAAGGCCTCGACGACGTCGCTCCACGCGGCGAGCAGCTCCTCGTCATCGACCGCGGCGAGGGCGGGCCCTCCCACCTCGCCAAGCCGGGTGAACAGCCGTCCCAGCGTCGCCGCCGACCAGCGCGCCGCGGCGTACTCGCGGCCGTTCCGGGTCGCCTCGCCGACGGCGGCGGGAGGAGTCGCGTCGACAGCCGCGAAGTCGGCGAGCGGATCCATGCCCGCGGTGGCGGGCTACCTAGGCCACCTGGGCGAGGAAGGAGCGGAACTCGAGCTCCACCTGGCCGGCCTGGATGACGTCGCCCGAAGCCAGCCGGACGGCGCGCACCCGCTGGCGATTGACGTAGGTGCCGTTGGTGGAGTCGAGGTCGATGACGAAGAACATGCCGTCGTCGGGTCCCACCTTGAAATGGTGGGCGGAAAGGGCCGGGTCGCGCAGGGTGAGCGTGTTCGATCGTGGGTCGCGTCCGACCGCGAAGGCGCCGTCGCCGCGCAGCAGGTAGGAGCGCTGCGACTCTCCCGGCTCGCGCACCATCAGCACGCTCTGGTCGGCGAGCACCCGGGTCTTCTCGATGGCGTCGGGATCGAGCTTCTTGGCGGTGACCAGCGATTCGACGTCGATGCGAAACTCGCCGGTGTCCTCGAGGCGGGTGAGGTCGCGGCTGCGCAGGCGCTCCTGCAGCGCGCGCTCCTTCTCCTTGGCGGCGCACTGCGGGCAGTCCTCGCCTGCCGGCACCTCGTTGCCGCAGCGGCGGCAGAATGTGGTGCGCTGACGCCCGTTGCCGCGCGCCCAGACGGCAACGGGCACGGCGATGGCGACCAGCGCCAGCGGCAGAGTGAGCCACCACCAACGGCGGCTGCTCCGCGGCGCCGCCGTCGCCTCGGCGGCAGCCGTGGCGCGGGCGGTCGCCGGGACCACGGCCGGCACCAGCGCTGCCGCTGTCGGGGCCCGTTCGACTGCCGGAGCGGCGGGCTCGCGAGCCGGCGCCAGCGGATGGGCGACGGGCACTGGCGGTGCCGCCGCCGCCGCCACCACGCTGGCCGGCCGCACCGTGCCGAGGGAGCCGAGGTAAGAACCGCCGGTGAGCAGCGCCAGCCGCCGCAGGGTGCGCTCGTCCAGCCGCGAGCCGGCGCCGACGGCGATCACCCGCACGCCGCGCGCCTCGCAGGCGCGGGCGACGTCTTCGATGGTGGTCGCCGAGTTCTCGTCGCGGCCGTCGGTGAGCAGCAGCACCGTGCCGCCGGGGGCGACCGCGCGGGCGGCGGTGAACAGGGCGTCGTCGAGGAGAGTGAAGCGCCCGGCCGGGTCGAGGGTGCGCAGGCGCTCGGCGGCCGCGGCCGGTGATCCCGACTCCAGCGCCCAGCGCGGGGCGTCGTCGAAGGCGAGCACGCCCACGGTGGTGTCCGGCGGCAGCCCCTGCAAGGTGGCGGCGGCGAGCCCGGCCGCCTGCGCCAAGGTCTCCGGCCTCAGCGAGCGGCTGGTGTCGATCGCCACCACGAGAGCGGGCGGCGCCGCGGCGGCGGGAATGGCGCCGAGCGCCGCGGCGGCGAGCAATAGGGCGGCACCGCCGGCAGAACGGCCGATGGCACGGCCGCGAGCGCGTCGAGGCATTTCCGCACGCGGAGGCATGCCAAACCCTAGCAGGTGGCTTGCGCCTCCGCCAGCGCGGATTTCACATCCGCCAGCGCAGCGTCGCCAGGGTCTCGTCGCTGGTTCGCCAGCCGGCCTTGGTGCGGAACTTGTTGTGGGCGTGCTCGAGGGTGAGGTCGGTTCCCGGCACGATGCCGATGCGCAGCCCGGCGTCGGTCTTCGTCCACTCCCAGGCGAAGCTGGGCGCCGGCGTGCCGCGCGCCGGGTTGGTGAACTGCGGGTCGAGCTTGGAGTAGCGGAAGGCCGGCGCGATCGAGGGGAAGAGCTGCTGGCCGGCGAGGGAGGCGAAGAGCGGCAGCTCGAAGCGCCACGCCAGCTCCCCTTCGTAGCCCTTGCGCACGAGCCCGGCGACATCCTGATCGACGTACTGGCCGAAGAAGGAGAGCCCGTCGAGGTAGAGCCAGAGATTGCCGCCCACTTCCTTCTTGTCGTCGCCGTGGAGCTGGGGGTAGGGATCGAAGGGAGCAGACAGCACGTCGAGGTCGCCGCCGTAGATGGTGCCCTCGAGCTCGACACGCGCGGCCAGCGTGCGGCGGTAACCGTAGGCGAGCAGCTCGACGCGGCGGCTGCCGTCCTCGTTGGCGAAGCGCACGCCGGCCGCGGCGCCCGACTCCTCGTGGTTGCCCGCCGCGCCGAGATCCTCGACCTCGGCGTCGTAGAGGATGGGCACGCCGCTGTGCAGCGGCGGGTGGGGCGGATTGGCGACGCTCGCCGGCGTGCCGTTGTCGCCCGCCAGGGCGTTGGGGTCGCGCATGAAGAGCGGGTTGCCGCGCGTGTAGGAGGCGCGCAGGTAGGCGTGGCGGCCGAGGTCGACGCCGGCCTCGAGGCCGAGGTCCTCGAAGCGATTGAAGGCGGTCGACACCAGGCCGTAGCTCTCCAGGTGGCGGTCGTTCTGGCGCTCGAGCTTGGGCAGCTTGCCGATCTCGAGATAACCACCCCAGCGCTCGGGCAACCGGCCGGGATCGTCCTTACGGCCCAGTCGCAGCCACGCCTCGTCGACGTCGATCTTGTGGTCGGTGGA
>DASYUP010000405.1:0-6916 GCA_036001185.1 Thermoanaerobaculia bacterium | reverse complement strand
AGGGGCAGGGGGCGCCCCCACCCGCACCTCTTGCCGTCGGGCGGTCAGGAAGGGGAATCGCATCTCGATCCGTGTTACAGCGGTACGGGTCGCGAGGCCACCACGCGCTCGATGGCGGCGCGGGTGGCGTCGCCGCCGAGGCCGCCGTGGCGCAGCACGACGCGGTGGGAGAGCACCGCCACGGCCAGGCGCTGCACGTCGTCGGGGACGGCGAAGCGGCGGCCCTCGCAGAGGGCGAGCGCCTGCACCGCGCGGAACAGCCCCTGGGCGCCGCGGGTGGAGACGCCGAGCAGGAACTCGCTGCCCTGGCGGGTCGCCTCGGCGAGATCGAGCACGTAGCCGGCGAGCTTCTCGGAGACGGCCACCGCCTGCGCCGTCCGTTGCAAGGCGATCAACTCGTCACGGTCGACCACCGCGGTCAGTTCCTCGAGAATCGCCTGCACGCCGCCCGAGAGCAGCAGCTCGCGCTCCTCGCGCGGCGGTGGATAGCCGATCTGCAGCGACATGAGGAAGCGATCGAGCTGCGACTCGGGGAGCGGGAAGGTGCCCTGGTGCTCTAGCGGGTTCTGGGTGGCGATGACCAGGAAGGGCTCGGGGAGCAGGAAGCGCTTGCGCTCGATGGTGACCTGCCCCTCGCTCATCGCCTCCAAGAGAGCCGACTGCGTCTTGGGCGTGGCGCGGTTGATCTCGTCGGCGAGCACCACGTTGGCGAACACCGGCCCGGGCACGAACTCGAACTGCTGGCTCTTCTGGTTGAAGATCGATACGCCGAGAATGTCCGAAGGCAGCAGGTCGGAGGTGAACTGGATGCGCTGGAAGGAGAGCCCCAGCGAGCGCGCCAGCGCCTGCGCCAGAGTCGTCTTGCCGACGCCCGGGACGTCCTCGATGAGCACGTGGCCAACCGCGAGCAGGCTGACCACCGCCATTCGGATGACCTCCGGCTTGCCGCGCAGCACCCGGCCAACGTTGTCCTCCAGCCGGCGGATGGAGTCGGCGGTGGCGAAGGCGCCCAGGTCGGTGGCGGTCTGCGGCGAGGTCATCGGCAACGTCATGGGAGGTATACGGATCCTGGGGCGCCGCGGACCGTTCCAACGCGCCGCGCAGTCGCCGCCATTCCCTCCCTAGGTTCCCTCCTGATGGGGGCGGTGATTGTAGCGAATCGACCCTCGTGCTGCTGCTTGACAGGTGGCGTAATTCCGGCGTAAAGTTGCCCATCGACCATCGCCGCCAGGGCAGAGACAATCCGGCTATCCTTTCCGTCTATCACCCTCAGAGCCCGACGAGCTGACCGCACGGTGGGGCTGACACGGCCGCTGAGTCGAGAGACGGAAAAGCACCGAAAGAGGACAGGAAAGCGCATGAGCAACGGCAAGAAGGACGACCGAGTCAAGGCGATCGAGAGCGCCGTCACCCAGATCGAGCGGCAGTTCGGCAAGGGCGCCATCATGCGCCTCGGCGCGCGCGAGGGGATGGCCATCGAGATCATCCCCTCCGGCTCGCTGGCGGTGGACAACGCCATCGGCGTCGGCGGCTTCCCACGCGGCCGCGTCATCGAGATCTTCGGCCCCGAGTCGTCCGGCAAGACCACCCTCGCCCTCTCCACCGTCGCCCAGGCGCAGAAGCGCGGCGGCGTCGCCGCCTACATCGACGCCGAGCACGCCCTCGACGCCGAATACGCCAAGCGGCTGGGGGTCAACATCGACGACCTGCTGGTGTCGCAGCCCGACCATGGCGAGCAGGCCCTGGAGATCGCCGAGATGCTGGTGCGCAGCAACGCTGTCGACATCGTCGTCATCGACTCGGTGGCGGCCCTGGTGCCGCGCGCCGAGCTCGAGGGCGAGATGGGCGACTCCCACGTCGGCCTGCAGGCGCGGTTGATGTCGCAGGCCCTGCGCAAGCTCACCGCCATCGTCGCCAAGTCGAAGACCACCCTCGTCTTCATCAACCAGATCCGCGAAAAGATCGGAGTGATGTTCGGCAACCCCGAGACCACCACCGGCGGCCGCGCCCTCAAGTTCTACGCCTCGGTGCGCGTCGACATCCGTCGCATCGCCTCGCTCAAGGAGGGCGAGGAGGTGATCGGCTCGCGGGCCAAGGTGAAGATAGTGAAGAACAAAGTTGCCGCCCCCTTCCGCCAGGCGGAGTTCGACATCGACTACAGCGAGGGGATCTCGCGCAGCGGCGAGCTCATCGACATGGGCGTCGAGCACAAGCTGGTGGACAAGAGCGGCGCCTGGTTCGCCTACGGCGACATGCGCCTCGGCCAGGGGCGCGAGAACGCCAAGCAGTTCCTGCGCGACAACCCCGAGCTCGCCGACGAGATCGAGTTCAAGCTGCGCGACCTGCTCGGCATGAGCCCCCGCCCGGTGCTGCAGGAAGCACCGGCGGTGGGCTGAGGAAGGCGCCCTACTAGCCGCCGGGCGCCTGGCCGCTCGAGTCCGTCAGCGCGAGCGCAGCGAAGCGATCTCGACGCCGAGATCGCCACGGCCGCTGCGCGGCCTCGCGATGACGGTGGGCGCGTACGCGCCCACCGTCACTTCAGGAATCGCTGTACCCACGCCTTGCGGAAGCCGCGATCCCGGGAGCGCAGCTCTTCGATGCGTCGCGGCAGCAGCGCCAGCTGTCCCTGCTGCAGCTGCAGCAGCACCAGGTCCATGCGTTCCTGGCGCGCCCCAGGCTCGACGTCGGTGAGCACCAGCTCGCGCAGCGAGCGGCTGCCGTCCAGCCGCCGGTAGAAGGCGAGCTCCTCGGCGGTGGGCGCCGCCCCCTCGCCGGTGTTGACCCACAGCGGGAAGAAGCGATCGAGCCACTCGAGCGGCAGCGACAGATGGCGCGCCGAGAACAGCACCTCTTCGCTCGCCGCCTGCTCGAGCAGCAGGTCGAACATCCGCACGTCGCTCTTCGGTTCCAGCTCCTCTTCCAGAGCCTCGACGTCGAGCACTCCCGCCACCAGCAACCGGTAGACGGCGCTGAGGAAGCGGAAGTAAGACCCTTGCACGGCACGGTAGAGCTCGTCGAGGCGGCGGGCGCGATCGGCGTAGTTGAGGATCCGCTCCTCGAGGGCGCTGGGCTCGTCCGGTGGCGGCGCCGCGCCGGGCCGCACCACCACGCCGTCGTGCACCAGCAGCTCGCGGATGCGGTCGTGCTCGTCCGACCAGCGCGTGCCCTCGAGCGCCAGCGCCAGCGGATCGAGCGGCTCGGTGAGGCGATCGCCGACCTCGGGCATCTCTTGCAGGAAGTAGAAGACGCCGTGGCGCCAGAGGAAGAGGTCGCAGACTCGCTCCTCGACGTGCTTGGCGAGCGCCCAGGAGGCGCTCTCGGGGGAGAGGACACCGAGGTCGACGAGGGCGGTGCCGAGCCGGGCGCCGCTGCGGCGGCAAAGGCTGAGCGCTTCGAGCAGCGGCTCGCGCTCGAGGAAGCCGTTGAGCAGCAGGTGCTGCCCGAAATACTCGGCGGGGTCGCCCGAGACGCAGCCGACCACCAGCCCGCGCTCGAAGAGCACCCGCTTCTCGCGCCGCGACGTGCGCACCACCAGCGATCCCGAGCGGCGTTCGTTATGGGGCCACTGCAAAAGCTCCGACATCGACACCGCGCCGAGGCGACCTGAGAACTCCATGGCGGCGGATGCTATCGGAGGGGACCCCTCCTGGCAGTGAACGACGCCGCTCGCCAGGTGAAGCCCTCTGCCGGGTGCGCTTGTGCGCTGGTGAACGGCGGCCAGGGTCGCCACTCTCGCCCGCCGCTGCCGCACCGTGACAACGCCGCGCGCGGCCCATATCCTTTGCCGCCATGAAGAGGCCCCTTGCCATCGCGCTCGCCGCGCCGGTCGCGGCGCTGCTCGCCGCTGCCGCCCATGCCGCCGCACCGCCCTGCAAGCCGTGCGTCGGCGTCACCACCGATGCCGCCCACGACGTCGTCACCGCCTTGCAGCAGGCACCGCGGCTCGCCGCCGACGCCCGCCTCTACGTGCGCTGGCGCCACGACGCGCTCGCCGACTGGGACCCGGCGCCGGCGCAGGCGGTGGCCGCCGCCGGCGGCACGCCCTGGATCGAGGTGGTCTTCCACACGCCGGCGCCGCTGGTGGAGCACGCCAGCGAGCTGGAGCGCGAGCTCGCCGGCCTCGCCGCGGTGGCGAAGAACCCCGGGCCGGTGCTGCACTTCGAGATCGTCTGGGAGCCGCAGGTGGCCTCGGCGTCGCAGGCCGAGCCTCCCGATCGTCTCGCCGCCTACGCCTTCCTGCTCAAGCGCGCGGCGGTGGTGGTCACCGGCGCGCTCACCGAGGCGCGCGTGCTCACCGGGCCGCTACCCGCCGACCCCAACGCCCTGAAGGCGCTCTACGCTCAGGACCTCGCCGCTTACGCCGACGGCGTGGTGCTGCAGGGGCCGGTGGGCGACGAGGCGCTCGCCGCGAGCCTGCGCGCGCTCGACGAGCTCGACCCGGGCCGCCCGGTGGCGGTGACCGGGCTGCCGTGGACGGACCCCGCCGAGCTGACGGTGGCGGAGGCGGCGCACCTCGCCGCCGCCGGCGCGTCGATCGCCTTCTTCGACCTGCCGGCGCCGCCGCCGGCGCCGGCAGCAGCCGCAACCGAAGCTGCGGCGGCACCCGCGGCCGAGCCCGCTCCCGCGCCCAATGCGGCGCCCGCGCAAGCCACCGTCAACCTCGCGCCCCTGGTGGTGCTCGCCAACGAAACCCGCGGCGACCTGTCCTTCGACGCGTCGTCGAGCCCCGCCTCCACCTGGTCGTTCGTGCGCGCCAAGGACCTCGGCCTGCGGGTGGTCGCCCGCCGCCCCACCGACGAGCCGCTGGCACTCGCCTTCGACGACCCCACACTCACCGCTCCCGAGGTGGTGAGCCTGCAGACCGGCGAGGCGAAGACGGTGACCGGCGCCAGCGGCCCACAGGGAGTGCGGCTGCGCATCTCGGCGCCGGTGGCCCTCATCCGCCTCACCCGCCGCGAGGCCCCTGACCTGTCGACCATCCGCGGCTCGGCCGAGGTGCAGACCGAGCGCCAGATGCCGGTGGAGGAAATCCTCCGCCGACTGCAGGCCTTCGAGGACGCCCAGGCGCGCCGCTACGACCACTACCAGGCGGTCAACACCACCAGCCTGCGCTTCCAGGGCGCCGGCGAGCAGGGCGTCGAGGTGACCTTCCGCGGCCCCTTCTTCTACCGCCAGGGCAAGGGGTTCGACTGGGCGTGGAAGGAGCTGCTCATCAACGGCGTGCGCTGGCGCGGCGAGAAGCTGCCGGAGATCCCCATCATCCAGCCCGAGAAGGCGGCGGCGATGCCGCTGGAGATCCACTTCACGCGCGAGTACCGCTACCGGCTGCGCGGCACCGACACCCTCGACGGCCGGCCGGTGTGGGTGGTCGACTTCGAGCCCGCCGACGCCAAGGCCGCCGCCGGCGGCAAGCTCTACCAGGGCACCGTGTGGGTGGACCGCGAGCACTACGGCCGCGTGCGCACGCGCGGGCTGCAGGTGGGGCTCACCGGCGACGTCATCTCCAACGAGGAGGTCCTCCACTACACGCCGGTCGACGCGGCGGGCAAGCCGGTGGCGTGGACGCCGCAGGCCTTCTGGCTGCCGCTGCGGGTGACCGGCCAGCAGCTGCTCTCGGTGGTCAACAGCACCACCGTGGTCGAGAAAGAAACAGTGCTCTCCGAGCTGCGCCTCGACGGCGCCGACTTCGACCAGCAGCAAGCGCAAGTGGAGCAGTCCGACGTCACCATGGTGCGCGACACGGCGCTGGGACTGCGCTACCTGGTCAAGCAGGATGGCAACAGCGAGCGGGTGGTCAAGGAAGGGTTCGACACCACCAAGCTGTTCATGCTCGGCGGCGTCTTCTACGACGACGCCCTCGACTATCCACTGCCGCTCGCCGGCGTCAACTACTTCTCCTTCGACGTCAAGGGCACCGGCAAGCAGGCCAACGTATTCTTCGGTGGCGCCTTGCTGCAGGCGAGCATCGCGGAGCCCAAGGTGCGCGGCTCGCGCTTCGACGCCGGGGCCGACGCCTTCCTGCTCGCCATCGCCTCCTCCGACCGTCTCTACCGCAACAACGTGAAGGCCACGGCCGAGACAGTGAAGATCTTGCCCGCCAACGTGCGCCTGCACGTCGGCCGGCCGGTGGGGAACTTTCTCCGCCTCGGCGGCACCTACGAGCTCGCCTACTTCCACTTCAACCGCACCAGCGACACGGGCAAGGCCTTCACCGTCCCGTCGAGCCACCTGCTCCACTCCCTCGAGCTCGAGGGCCGCTACAGCCGAACCGGCTACCGCCTCACCGCCGCCGGTAGCTGGAACAAGCGCTCGCAGTGGGACCCATGGGGCTTCGCCGGCAGCTTCGACCCCAACACCAGGGACTTCCTGCGCTGGGACGTGCGGGCGGCGAAGAGCTGGTACCTGCCGCGCTTCCAGCGCCTCGGCCTCGAGGCCGACTACCTCGACGGCCGCGACCTCGACCGCTTCAGCAAGTACCAGTTCGGCTTCTTCGGCGCCAGCCGGGTGCACGGCTACTCGTCGGGCCGCGTGCGGGCGGAGAAGGCCTACGCCACTCACGCCTCCTACGGCCTCGGCATCGGCGAGCTGCTGCGCCTCGACCTGGTGGGAGACGCCGCGTGGGCCACCGACGTGGAGAGCGGCCTGAAGAAGGAGCTGCTCGCCGGCCTCGGCATCGCCGGCTCGTTCATGGGTCCCTGGCAGACGGTGGTACAGCTCGACATCGGCAAGGCGGTCAAGGGGCCGGACGACGGGTTCGTGGCCTACCTGGTGTTCTTGAAGCTGTTCCGGTAGGAAGAGGACGGGCGGGGACGAGCCCCGCCTGGGCACGCACTCCACCCCTATCCCCCCGACCCCCTGCCCCTCGAGGGGCAGGGGGCGCCCCCGCCCAGCGCTGGCACCTCCCACCCTCGCATCG
>DASYUP010000404.1:0-8220 GCA_036001185.1 Thermoanaerobaculia bacterium | reverse complement strand
GACTTCTCGGAGCTCTCGCCCGAGCTGTCGCGGCCGTTCCGTGGCCTGCGCGTCTGGCTGCCGCTGCAGCTGTGCGGCGTGCAGGCCTTCCGCGACGCCCTCGACGAAAAGCTCGATCTGGCGCGCTGGGCCGCCGAAGAGATCGCGAGGATTCCCCACCTCGAGCTCGTCGCGCCGCCCGAGCTCTCGCTGCTCGCCTTCCGGCTCGAGCCTCCCGGCGCGGGCCGTGAGGACCGTGACCGCGCGAACCACGAGCTCCTCGCCCTCGTCGCCGCGCGGCAACGCGTGCTGCTCACCGGCACCGACCTAGCCGACGGCCACGTGGGGCGCATCTGCGTCCTCTCGTTCCGCACCCACCGCGACCGCATGGAGATGGCCCTCGACGACCTCCGGCATGCGGTCGCTGAGGTCCTCGCGGGCGCCGGCACTCCCTAGCCGGCGGCGGCTGACTTCTTTCGCCGACCGGGAAGACCGAGCGCGGCGTTGAGCCAGCGCACGAGCGGCAAGAGCAGCGTGAAGTCCGCCTCGAGCGTCGCCGGCAGGCGCGGGCTCGTCAGCTGCGCGTCGCCGAGCCTGCGGCCGAGGGTGAACGACTGGTGGCGAAGCCAGGCCGCTGCCGGATGGTCCTCGGCGTAGCCGCGAGGCATGCGCTTGAGCATCGTCTCCGCGGAGAGCCCGCCGAACCGTTTGCGGACGGCGGGCGCGGCGACGACGAGGGATAAGGGATAGGGGATTGCTTTTCCACGCACGAGCCTACCACCGCCCGGAGGGGCCCCGTGAGGCTCGAGTCGACCCTCAGCCGGCTGTGGATCAACCACTCGCTGCCGGCTGGTGCGACCCCGGCTTCCAGGGCAACATCACTCTCGAGCTTCAGAACCTGGGACCGGTGCCCTTCGTGCTGCACTCCGGGCGGCGCATCGCCCAGCTCATCTTCACCGCCACGGAGGAGGAGCCGGAGACCGCCTACGGCGACTCCGGCTCGGGCGGCCACTACCAGGGCCAGCGCGGCACCACCACCGCCAGGTAGCGCTGCGCCTAGAGCGGCGAGCTGGGGCTGTCGTCGGCAACGAGGTAGGGCTCCCGGCCTTGCGGCGAAGCCGCACCCTTCCCGGAGCAGCAACCCAAGCGCTCGCTACGGCACCACCCACGACCAGGTGTCGGTGCTGCCGCACTCGAAGCCGTCGCCGAAGATGAGCGGCAGGTCCTGCAGGCAGTAGAGGTGTTGGTCCAGGCCGCAGCTGATCCCGATCCCGCTCTCGTTGTACGTCCACAAGGAGCTGGTGTACTCGCTGTCGCCCACCGTGGAATAGTCGGACATGTCCGACCAGTTGTTGCAGTGCCCGAACGGCGTGTTCAGGGTGCCGTCGTGGTCAGTGGCCGTCCAGGCCGACACGTCGCCGAGGTACTGGCCGGTCTCGGTGAGGTTGAGCGGCGCATTCACGTAGGTGCCGAGGCCGCCGGTGAGCGCCGCGAGGTCGGGGGCGAAGCGGATGCGATCGAGACGTATCCAGGGGCCGTCGGTGAAGCGGTCCTTGGCGTCGTTGCCACCGTTGGAGAGCCAGGCCTTGAAGCTGTCGACGTTGGCCAGCCCAGCGGCAGCGGCCAGCGTGCGACAGATCGTGTTGCCGCCCGCCAGACCGGTCTGGCCACCAGACGCGGCCCACATGCTGAAGTCGCCGGGGCCGACCTGCGAGGAGACGAAGGCGAGTCGGCCCCAGTGGCAGACTGATGGCAGAGGATCGCCCGCCCCGACCTGGAAGCAGAGCAGGTGACGGGCGCCGGAGCAGCTCGACGACTGGAGGTCGGTCCACTTCGAGCCGGTGGCCGGGGAGTAGCCGACGATGGCGTACTGGGTTCCCGAGCTCGTCGTCCAGTCGAGGCAGGTGTCGCCGGCGACGCCGTTCTCGTCTGTACCGGTCCAGACCAAGTCATGCACCTCGTCGCCGTTCTCGTCGACCGTCGGCGGCAGGTAGACTTGCCGATCGGGAGCGAGCAGGTGGACGATGTCGGCACCGAAGTTGTGGCCGTCGACCTGCTGCCAGGGGCCCGCCGCGGTGGGCAGGCTCGCCTGCCCGCAGTTGTTGGCGCGCTTGCCGGCGAGGTCCTGCACGTGACAGTAAGCGTCGGTGGTCGAGGTCGACAGCCAGGCGCGATAGTCCTGCGGATCGCTGAGACCGGCAGTGGTGGCGCGCGCCTGGCAGATGGCGTCGGCGGTGCCGAGGCTGCCCGGAACGCTCAGGGCGTCCGAGGTGATGAACATGCTGCGCACGACAGCGCCGGCGGGCGGTGCGACGAGCGCCACGAGCGGCCACACGACGGCGAGGGCGAGACGGCAGGTGCAACGCATGGCGTTCCTCCTCCTGCACGGCTACGGCGCGACCAATGCCCAGACGTCGGTGCAGCCGCACTCGAAGTCGTCGGCGAAGACGAGGGGCAGGTCCTGCAGGCAGTAGAGGTGGGCGGATTGATAGCAGCCGTTGTCGGCGACGAAGTCGGTCCACTCCGAGGTGGCGATGTCGGCGAGGCCGATCGTGCTGTACTCCACGGTCGAGCCGTCCGCCCAGTTGGCGCAGTCGAGCCCGCCGCTCGGGAGCTTGCCGCTGGAGTCGGTGCCGGTCCACGCCGGGGTGAGGTCGAGGTATTGCCCGGTCTCGGTGAGGTTGATGGGCGCGTGCAGCTCGCCGTCGGTGAGCCCGGCGAGATCGGGGGCGATGCGGATGCGATCGAGGCGCATCCAGGGGCCGTCGTCGTCGAAGCGGTCCTTGGCGTCCTTGTTGGTGTTGGAGAGCCAGGCCTTGAAGGAGTCGGCGTTGGGCAGCCCGGCCGCCGTCGCCAGCGTGCGGCAGATCTGATTGCCGCCGGTGAAGCCGTCCTCGCCGCCCGACTCCGGCCAGGTGGCGAAGTCGGCGGTGCCGGCAACCGAGGTCACGAAGGCGAGGCGGCCCCAGTTGGGAGCGAGCGAGAACGGCTCCGCAGCGCCGAGCTGGAAGCAAAGCAGGTGGCGGGGAAGGTCGCAGCGCCCGCCTGAGAGTTGGGTCCAGCTGGCCCCGGTGGCGCCGGCGTAGCCGATGCTGGCGCTGGACGAGGTGGTCGACCAGTCGAGGCAGGAGCCGAAGGTGTCGTCGTATTCGCCGGTGGCGGAGGTTCCCGTCCAGATGGTGGCCAAGACGGTGGCCGCATTGGCGCCGTTCTCGTCGGTCCAGGGCGGCGTGTAGACCTGCTGGTCGGGGGCCAGCATGTGGGTGATGTCGGCCGCGAACTGCTTGTCGTCGACCCGCGTCCAGGGCCCCGCCGCGGTGGGCAGGCTGGCCTGGCCGCAGTTGTCGGCGCGCTTGCCGCTGTAGCCCTGCACGTGGCAATAGGCGTCGGTGGTCGCGGTCGACAGCCAGGCGCGGTAGTCCTGGGGATCGCTGAGGCCGGCGTTGGTGGCGGCCTCCAGGCAGATGGCGTCGGCGGCGGCGAGCTCGGTGCCGAACGGCGCCCACGAGCTCAAGTCGCCCGTCCCGAGGGCGCTGGTGATGAACATGTGCCGCGAAACCGCCACCGCCGGCGCGGTCAGGCCGGTGACCAGCAGGAGCCAGCTCACGAAACAAGCGCGATGTTGCATGCGGCTTCCTCCTCGCAACGTCCTGCTCTTCAGGTAACACGAGATCCCGCGCGAGAGCGGGTCGCGTCGATGTCACGGAGAATGTTTCGCCAAAGCGGCCGCGGTGAGGAGTACACGTTCATGTACCCCTGCTTCGGCGGCGACACGCCCCGCGCTCGCGGCAGATCCCGCCCCGCGCGGCGCGCGAGCCAACGGCGCTAGATCAGCCCGGCCTTCAAGGCCCGGCTCACCGCCGCCGACTTGGTGTGCACCTGCAGCTGCTCGTAGATGCTGCGGATGTGCTTGCGCACGGTGTTGATGCTCACCCCCAGCGCCGCGGCGGCGGCCTGGTAGCTGTGGCCCTCGGCGAGCAGGGCCAGCAGACGCACCTCGCGCTCGCTGAGCGAGCTCTCCTGGCGCGGCGCCGCCGCCACCCTGCCCTGGTGGAAGAGCGCAACCAGCTTGCGGGCGATCTCCGGCGACATCGGCGAGCCGCCCTCGCGCGCCTCGCGCACCGCCTCCAAGAGGCGCGCCGGCGGCGTGCGTTTGAGCAGGTAGCCCACCGCACCGCTGGCGAGGGCCTCGAGCAGCCACTGGTCCTGCTCGAAGACGGTGAGCATGACAGCGATCGCCTCGGGCCACTTCTCGCGCAGGCGCCCCAGCCCCTCGACGCCGCTCATGCCCGGCAGGTGGATGTCGCAGAGCAGCACGTCGGGCGGCTGCGGCAGCGCGCGCAGCAGGGCCTCCTCCATGGCCCCGAAGCTACCCACCACCTCGAAGCCGGGAGTTCCCTCGAAGAGCATGACGAGCCCGTCGCGGTAGCGACGGTCGTCTTCGATGATGGCCAGGCGGATCGAGCTCACGACAGCCTCACGAGAGCCTCACGAGGTCGCATTTGTAGCCTAGATAACAGCCGGGGGGCGGCGAAAGGCGCATGGACATGTACCGCGCGCATGCGTCCCTCACCCGAGCGGCAGCCGCAGCTCCAGGCGAGTGCCGCCGCCGGGACGACTCTCCACCCGCAGCGCACCGCCGAGCGCCGCGGCGCGGCGCCTCATGCCGGCGAGCCCTTGGCCGCCGCCGGCCTCCCGGCGCGCGTCGACCGCTCGCGGGTCGATGCCCTTGCCATCGTCACTCACCTCGACGAGCAGCGTCGAGCGCTGCCGCTGCACGGCGACGCGGACCTGGCGCGCCTGGGCATGGCGGGCCACGTTGTGCAGCGCCTCCTTGAGCATGAGGTAGAGCTGACGGCGGCGATCGGCGTCGAGATGGATGGCCTCCGGCGCCGCCGGCATCTCGAAGGCGAGCGTCACCCCGGCGCTCTCCAGCAGATCGGAGCCGAAGCGTCGCAGCCGCGCCAGCAGGCTGGCGAGGTCGTCGCGCCGCGGATCGATCGACCACACCAGGTCCGAGAGGCCCTCTGCCAGCTCGCGGGCCGAGCCGCCGATCTCGTGCAGGATGCCGTGCGCGCGCTCGGGCGAGTTTCCGAGGCCCAGCGCGGCGACGTCGGAGAGCAGGGCGATGTGCGAGAGACTCGCCCCCAGGTCGTCGTGCAGGTCGGAAGCGATGCGGGTGCGCACCTGCTCGAGGGCGACCAGCCGCGCCACACGGGTGCGATGGCCGCCATAGGCGAGGGTGGCGAGCGCCGCCGCCATCGCGCCCAGGAACCAGCCGCGCCGCCAGAAGGGAGGCAGCACCCGCACCTCGAGCACGGCGGGGGGTGGGTTGACGCCGCTCGCGCGCGGCGTCTCGCGCACCAGGAGGCGGTAATCCCCGGCGCCCAGGCCAGCCAGCGAGAGCGTGCGGTTGGTCGCGGGCTGCGACCACGGGCCGCGCCCGGTGAGACGGAACTCGTAGGTGACCGCGGTCGGCGCGCCGAGGTGCAAGGAGGTGAAGCCGACCTGCAGCCGGTCCTGCCCCGGCTCGAGCACCAGCCCGCGGAGCACGCGCAGGCCCTGCGGTGGCAGCGACCGCGGCTGACCGGCGATCTCGACCGCCGTCAGCAGCACCGGCCGCGCCGGCACGCCGCGCTCGAGCTCGCGGGGGCGGAGCCGCGACAACCCGCGCAAAGTGCCGAACCAGAGATCTTCGTTGGCGTCTGCGGCGATCGTCGTCACCGTGGAGTTGGCGAGGCCCTCCTCGGTGCCGAAGTGGACGAGCTGCGCGCTCGCCGGCTCGAAGCGAAAGACGCCGGCGCGCGTGCCCACCCAGAGGCGGCCGTCGCGGGTCGGCAGCAGGCAACGCACCCAGGCCGCGTGCAGCGCCGCCGCGCCGGCCGTCGGCACCAGCCGCGGGTGCGCCGAGGTCGGCTGCTCGAGTCGCCACAGCATGCCGCCCGCCGCCACCCACATCCGCCCCTGCGCATCCGGCGCGATCTGATGCACGAAGCCGTGCGGGACACCGTCCTCGGCGCCCAGCAGCAACCACTGGCGGCCATCGAAGCGGGCGATGGCGCCGGCATAGAAACCGACCCAGAGGTTGCCGGCCCGGTCCTCGGCAAACGCGCTCACCGTCTCGGCGGTATGGTTGGCGAGCGCCGTGATGGGCTCGAGCCGCTCGCTGTCGCGATGCCAGCGGTAAAGCTGCGGGACGCTGAAGGTCGAGACCCAGATGTCGCCGTGTCGGTCCTCGTAGACACGGAAGCAATCGTCGCTGCCGAGCCCTTGCGCCTGGCGGTACACCGCGATCGGCCGCGCTCTGCGCAGGTCGGCAGGCGCCACCGCCGGCAGGCGGTAGAGGCCATCGCCGGTTGCCCACCACCACTCGCCGCGATGGTCGCGGAGGAGCGCTTGCAGCCAGCCCCACCCCCGCCGCTCGCGCGGCGGCGCCGCAACCGGGGTGACGTCGGCGAAGCGGCCGTCGACGAGGCGGTAGATGCGGCCGCCCGACCAGGTCACCAACTCGCGGCTCCGCGGGTCGATCACCAACACTCCCACCCGCGTGTGCTCGAGCCCATCGCTCTCGGCCCAGGTGAGCAGGCCGTGGCGGCGCAAGCGCAGGAGCCCGCTGCTCTCGGTGCCCAGCCAGAGGTTACCGTCGCGATCGCCGGCGATCGCCTGCACGCGATCGATCACCCCCTCCGGCGTCGCGAACTCGGTGGTGCGGCGGCCGTCCCAGTGCACGATGCCGCGCTCGCTGCCCACCCATAACCCCCCTGCGCCGTCGGGGAAGAGCGGGCCGCGCAGCGGCAGCGGACCCAGCCCTTGCGCCGCGCCCACGTAGCGGATGGCGGCCGCGGTGCCGGCGTCGCCGGCTCGCGCCGGCAGCGGCCGCCGGCTGCGGGTGAACGCCGTCGCCGCGACGGCCGCGATGCGCGCCGGGTCACAGGCGAACAAGCCGATGCCGTGGGAGACCCAGACCGCGCCGCGATCGAGGGCGACGGCGTAGACGTGGTCGGAGAGCGCGTCGCGGGCGATGACGAAGCGGCGCGTCGCCCCCTGCGGCGAGCGCACCATGAGCCCCTGCAGGCCCGCCACCCAGAGGTTGTCGAGCGCGTCGACGGCCAGCGCCCCTACCTCTCCCGGCACCGCGGAGTCGTTGACCGCCAGCGCCTCGCGGTGGCCGGGCGACAGTCGCCAGAGACCTTCGTGGCCGCCGATCCACAGCGTCCCGTCGCGCGCTTGGGCCAGCGCCGCGATGTTGCTCGGGCCCGCGACCGCGACGAAGGGCCGCTCCGGCCGAAGTACCTCCAGCCGCGCGATGCCGCCGTCGGTGCCCACGTAAAGCGTGCCGTCCCGCGCCTCGAGGAGCGCCTCGACCACCAGCCCCGGCAGCCCCTCCTCGAGACCGAACCGCCGGAAGCTCTGGCCGTCGAAGCGGCCGAGGCCGTTGCTCGTGCCCACCCAGAGAAAGCCGGCGCGGTCCTGCAGCACCGCAAGGACGCTGTCGCTGGGCAGCCCGTCGGCGGCGGTGAAGACACGGATCGGCAGCCGCTCGGCGGCGGCGGTGCTCGCCAGCAGAGCGGCGATGGCCATCACGCCGACCATGGGCGCGGCGCAGCGCGCGCACGGCAGGGCTCGCGGTCCACCAGGGGTCGTCATGAGGGCGCTCAGCGTCCCTCAGTCTAGCCGGGCTCGCGGTGCGCCTCTTCCGAGGTTCCCCTCGCCGACCGCCAACCGCGAGCGGCAGATGCCGCATCAAGAAGCACCCCTGCTTCGCGGTCGGTATCCGCACCCGTACTACTGGGCCGCGTTCCAGCTCAGCGGCGATTGGAAGTGAGAGGGTGCGAGGCAGAGCCTGTGAAAGACGCGGCTGTCGAGGCCGCTCGTCGCTCCGCTCCTCGGGGCTGAGCCCGCCGCGCGCACGGTCGTGCGCGCCCTGGCCTCAGGCCGGCTCGCGCACCGAGGCGGGGGTGAACGCCTTCCCCAGCGCCACCGCCTCCTCGAAGCTCGTCACCTGCGGCGCCCAACCCTTCGCCCGCGACCGCGGCGCATCGACGAAGACGTCGCGCATGAGCGTCGCCGTGAAGTCCCCCCAGCGCCGGCGGGCCACCGGCTCCGGCTCGCTGACGGCGCGGGCACCGGTGGCGCCGGCGATCAGCTCGGCGACTCGGCGGTTAGGGATAGGGGATTGCTTTTCCGCGCACGAGCCCACCACCGCCCGGAGGGGCCCCGTGAGGGGCCCCGGTGGGTCGG
>DASYUP010000403.1:0-7255 GCA_036001185.1 Thermoanaerobaculia bacterium | reverse complement strand
GCGGCGGAAGCGGGAGCGGCCACACCGGCCCCGTCGCCGGAGCCACGTCGCCGGCGGCGGCTACCCTGCCCGCCGGTCCGGCGAGCGGCGACAAGGCCACCGGCACTGGTGGCGGCACCGGCACGGATGGCGATGGCGCTGACGGCCGGGCGGCCGGCCGCCGCGCAGCGGTCGTCGCCACGCTGGGGCGGGCGGTGCGCACCCACCTCGGCCGCCTCCGCGGGGCGACCCGCGAGGCCGCCACCCGCGAGGTGGCCGACCTCGCCAACCGCCTGCCGGCCGGCGTCCGCGCAACGCTCTTCCAGGCGGCGCTGCGGGTGCTCGCCAGTCAGGACGAGGCCGCCCAGGCGCTGCGCACGCTGGTCGCCGACCAGCCGCCGGGCGACGTCCTGGCTGCCCTGCGCCACCTCGCCGCCGAGCGCGTCCAGCTGTCGCCGAGCGCCCTGCGCCTGGCGCAGCAGCTGACCGCCGCCCTGCGCGCGCGCCAGGAGGCGGCGGCGCCGGCCGACCCCGCCGTCTACGGCGCCATGCGCGAGCTCTTCCGCGACGTCGACATCGACCGCATCGCCCCCCCCGGCCCCACCGCCGAGGACCGCCGCGGGATCATCGAGATGCCCGCGGTCACCCCGTTCGCGCCCGGCGAGCTGCCCGACCTCGGGCCGCGCCGCGACACCCTCGCCGACGACTACGTCACCCGCCAGCTCGCCTCCACCCTGCTCGAGCTCATCGCTGGGGCGCTTCCCGAGCGGGCGCCCGACGAAGCGACCCTCTGGCGGCTCGAGGATCTCTATCGCGGCTTCCTGCTGGCCGGGCGCATCCACCAGGCGACCGAGGTCGTCGAGTCCCTGCGCACCATCCTCCAGCAGGCGCGCAGCGCCGGTGCCGCCGACGGCGAGCTGCGCCGATGCATCGAGCGCCTCGCCAATCGCGAGGCCGTCGCGGCGCTGCTGCAGGCGCTGCCGCAGCTCTCGCCCGACGCCGCCGACGCGGCCCGCCGGCTGATCGTCACGCTCGGCACCGTCGCCGTGCGCCACCTCGTCGCCGCCCTCTCCGAGGAGACCGACCGCTCGCGGCGGCATCAGCTGCTCGGCCTGCTCTCGTCGCTGGGCCCGGCGGTGGTTCCCTCTGCCACGCTGCTGCTCGGCGACGCCCGCTGGTACGTCGTGCGCAACATGATCCTGCTGCTGCGCACGGTGGGCGACCAGACTTCGGTACCACAGCTGCGCCGCTGCGCCGAGCACCCCGACCTGCGGGTCCGTCTGGAGGCGATCAAGAGCCTCTTCGCCTCCGACTCCGAGGTGCCCGACGAGCTGCTGACGAAGGCGATCGAAGACCCCAACCCCAAGATGGCGGAGGCGGCCATCGCGCTGGTCGGCGCCTACGGCATCACCCAGGCGGTGCCGCCTCTGGTGGCGCTGCTGCGGCGCCTCGACTTCTTCGGCCGTCGTCGCGTGGTGCGCGTGCGGGCGCTCAAGACCCTCGGCCGGCTGGCCGACCCGGCGGCGCTGCCGCGGCTCGAGCCGATCTTCAAGGAACGCCTCATCCGGCTGGTGGCGAGCGAGGAGCGCGTCGCCGCCTTCGCCGCGCTCGCCAGCTATCCCGAGGATGCCCGTCAGCCGCTGCTCGCCCGCGGCCTGCGTTCCCGCGATCCCGCGGTGCGCGCCGTCTGCGAACGACTGCGCGCCGGCGGCGTTGCCGCCCTGGACGAGACCCATGTCTGAGCGAACCACCAGGGCAGAGGACTCGCTGCTGCTGCAGCGGCTGGTGCTCGCCATCGTCGGCGCGGTCAACAGCCGGGCGCTCTACCCCGACGGCCACCCGCGCGTGCGCGAGGGCGCCGATGAGCTGGTCGGCGCCCTGGAGAGCCTGCTCATCGCTCGCCACCGGCACGCCATCAACCTGCTGATGCTCGACGACGACCTGGTAGTCGACCAGCAGCCATTCCGCCACGCCGGACTCCACCTGCGCGGCTTCCTCCACGCCATGCGCCGGCTGGGAGTCGAGGGGTTGACGCTGGGCCGCGGCCTCGATGCCGAGGAGTGCGCCCGCTTCCTCGGCGCCATCGCCGAGAGGGGCACCGCGGTGTCGACCGAGCACGTGCTGGTGGGGCGGGTGAAGCTCGCCTTCGAGGGAGAGGGCAAGGAGGGCGGCGACGGCAAAGACGCCGGTGACGGCAAGGGGAGCGGCGGCGGCACGGCCGACGGCACCGCTGGCAACGGCGGGACGGCGGGAGCCGGCGCCCCCGTCGAGACCGGCAGTCGCGCGCTGGCGCGCGGCGGCATCAGCGACCGGCAGCTCGAGTCGGCGCGCGAAGCCTTCGGCCGCTTCCGCGGCGACCGCAAGGGCAGCCTGGCGCAGATGGAGGCGCTGGTGTGGGGCTTCATCGACACCCTCGAGCAGGGGGCGCGGGTGGCCTACCCGCTGGCGCCGCTGCGCGAGCACGACGAGCTGACCTACGTGCACTCGGTCAACGTCTCGCTGCTCGTGCTCACCCACGCCCGCGCGCTCGGCCTGCACGACGAGCCGCTGATGAAGATCGGCACGGGCGCCCTGCTGCACGACATCGGCAAGCTCAGCCTTCCCGGCGAGCTGCTGCGCAAGCCGGGGGCGCTGACCGACGAGGAGTGGCGGCTGGTGCGCCGCCATCCCGAGCTCGGCGCCGCCCGCCTCTGCGAGCTCGATCCCACCACCACCGTCGCCGCGCTGGTCGCCTACGAGCACCACCTGCGCTACGACGGCGAGCCCAACTACCCGCTGCTGCAGCGGCCGCGACGGCCCATCCTCGCCAGCATGCTCACCTCGGTGGCCGACACTTTCGACGCCGTGCAGACGGTGCGCCCCTACGCCCGCGCCCGCACCCGTGAGGTGGCGCTGCAGGAGGTGCGCGGCCGCGCCGGCACCTATCTCGACCCGCTGCTGGTGGAGAGCTTCTGCCGGCTGTTCGAGCGCGAGCAGCCGCCGGCGCCGGGCTGACGGTCGCCGCCGCGCAGCATCAGGGCGCTCCCTCTGCCGCAACGCGGCGTATAGAATGCGCCGCCACGATGCCCCTCGAGGTCTACAAGTTCGGCGGCGTCGCCATGGGCACGCCGGAGGCGATTCGCGCCGCCGCGGCGCGAGTGGCGGCGGCGCGGGCCGCCGGCTGCCGGCTCGCCTGCGTCGTCTCGGCGATGCAGGGGGTGACCGACCTGCTGCTCGCCGCCGGGCGCGCCGCCATCGCCGGCGACCGCGAGCGCTGGCTCGCCGCGGCGGACGAGTTTGAGCGCCGTCACCTCCAGATGGCTGGCGCCCTGCTCGGCGCCGGCGCCAGCGCCACCGCTGCCCGCCACCTCGTCGCCACCTCGGCGCAGGAGCTGCGCGCCATGTGCGAAAGCGTCGCCGTGCTGCGCGAGCTGACGAGCCGGGCGCAGGACGCGCTGGTGGCGCGCGGCGAGCGGGTGCTGGCGCAGCTCTTCACCGCCACCTTACAGCGTGACGGCGTCGCCGCCAGCTACGTCGACGCCACCGAGATCATCGTCACCGAGCGCCGCCTCGGCGGCCTGTGGCCGAGCTTCCCCAAGTGCGCGCGCGAGGCGCGGGCCCGCATCTCCCCGCGGCTCGAGGCCGGCGAGGTGGTGGTCATGCCGGGCTTCCTCGGCCGCGGCCCCGACGGCGAGCTGGTGACCCTCGGCCGCGGCGGCACCGATTTCTCGGCCGCCCTGCTCGCCAGGAGCCTCGATGCCGACGCGGTGACGCTGTGGAAGGAGGTCGACGGCCTGATGACCGCCGACCCCAAGAGCGTGCCGACGGCGCGGGTGCTCGCCGAGCTGCACTACCGCGAGGCGGCCGAGCTCGCCTACTACGGCGCCAAGGTGCTCCACCCGCGGACGATGATCCCGCTGGTGGAGAAAAAGATCCCGCTCTTCGTGCGCAACGCGTTCCGCGACGTGCCGGGGACGCGCATCGCCGGCGACGTCGGTCCCGGTGCCTACCCGGTCAAGGCCCTCACCGCCGTGCGCGGGCAGGCGCTGCTCTCCATCGAGGGGGGCGGCATGATCGGCGTCCCCGGGGTCGCCGGCCGCGCCTTCACCGCGCTGTCGCAGGCCGGGCACTCGGTGTCGATGATCAGCCAGGCGAGCAGCGAGGCGAGCATCTGTTTCGTGCTCCCCGAGGAGGAGGCCAAACACGCGGTGGCGGCCCTCGAGGAGGCCTTCCTGCTCGAGCGCAAGGCGCGGCTCATCGACCGCATCGGCGTCGAGCGCGGCGTGGCGCTGGTGGCGGTCGTGGGCCTCGGCATGCGCGGCCGCCCCGGCATCGCCGCCCGCACCTTCTCGGCGATCAGCGACGCCGGCGTCAACGTCGTCGCCATCGCCCAGGGCTCGTCGGAGCTCAACATCACCATCGCGGTGACGGAGAGCGATGCCACCCGCGCCCTGCTGGCCCTGCACCAGGAGTACCAGCTCGACAAGCGGAGCCCGCTCGCCGACACCTCGGGGCGGGCGAGCAAGCTCACCCTGCTGGGCTTCGGGCAGATCGGCCGCGCCCTCGTCGCCCAGCTGGTGGCGCAGGGGCGGCACCTGCGGCAAGAGCTCGGCATCGACGTCACGGTCACCGCCATCGCCGACCGCTCGGGCATCCGCATCGAGGAGCAAGGCTTCGCCCCCGCCGAGCTCGAGCGCCTGGCGGCGCAGAAGGCGAGCGGGGCGCGCCTCTTCGACCGCCGCTCGCCGCTCACCCTGGCGCAGCTGCAGCAGATGATGCGCGAGGAGCTCTGGCTGCTGCCCTCGCACCGGCCCATCCTCGTCGACCTCACCTCGGAAGAGACCGCGCCGCTGCTGCAGGAGGCCCTCGAGCAGGGCTTCCACGTGGTGCTCGCCAACAAGAAGCCTCTCTCGGTGCCGCAGGTCGAGTTCGACCGCCTGCTTCAGACCGCCCGCGAGCGCGGCTTGGCGCTGCGCTACGAGGCCACCGCCGGCGCCGGCCTGCCGGTGCTCGACACGCTCGCCAAGCTGCAGGAGTCGGGCGACCGCGTGGAGACCATCCTCGGTTGCTTCTCCGGCACCCTCGGCTTCCTGATGACCGCCCTCGAGGACGGCCGGCGCTTCAGCGCCGCCGTGCGCGAGGCCTGGCAGCGCGGCTACACCGAGCCCGACCCGCGGGAGGACCTCTCGGGCCGCGACGTGGCGCGCAAGGCGCTCATCCTCGCCCGCACCCTCGGCAAGCGCGTCGAGCTCGACGAGGTGGCGCTCGAGCCGCTCTTCCCCGCCGACCTCGACGAGGCCGACCCGGCGCGCTTCGTCGACGGCCTGGCCGCACTCGACGAGCCCTTCGCCGAGCGAGTCGCCAAGGCCCGGCGCGAAGGCAAGGTCCTGCGCTACGTGGCGAAGATCGGCAGCCGGGCGATCAAGGTCGGCATCGAGGCGGTGGCCGAGGCCTCACCCATGGGCCGCTTGCGCGGCACCGCCAACCAGGTGGTGATCCAGACGCGGCGCTACCACGACAACCCGCTGGTGGTCACCGGCCCCGGCGCCGGCGCCCAGGTGACGGCCGCCGGCGTGCTCAATGACGTGGTGGCGATCACCGTCCAGGAGCGGCGCAGCGGCGGCGGCGCCCGCGGCAAGGCGCGCCGGCACGCCACTCCGAAGTAGGGGCGGAGCTGGTCTCCCCCCGGGTGGGGGTCCGCCGCCCTCCTGCCGCAGCGCGGCGTATACTCCGCCGCTCACCCATGCGCGCCGCCGCCTTCGCTCCCGGCTCGATCGGCAACGTCGGCCCCGGTCTCGACGTGCTGGGCCTCGCCGTCGACGGGCTGGGCGACACGGTGACACTCGAGGTGGTCGGCGCCCCTACGCGCATCGAGGCCGTCAGCGGCCGCGACGCCGCCCGCGTGCCTCGCGAGGTAGAGCGAAACTGCGCCGCCGTTGCCGCCTGCGAGGTGCTGCGGCGGCGCGGCCTCGCCGTCGAGGTGGCGATCACCGTCTGCAAAGGGACGCCCTTCGCCGGCGGCCTCGGCGGCAGCGCCGCCTCGAGCGTGGCGGGCGCGCGCGCAGCTCAGCTGCTGGCCTGCGCGTTGCGCGGCGCTGGCGCGGGGCCGGCCGACGATGACGACAGCAAGCTCGCCGAGCTGTTCGCCGCCGCCCTCGCCGGCGAGAGCGCCGTCGCCGGAGCGCACCTCGACAACATCGCCCCGGCGGCGCTCGGCGGCCTGGCGCTGGTACGCAGCGTCGTGCCCATCGACGTGGTGGCGCTGCCGGTCTTGGCGCCCTGGTGGCTGGCGCTGTGGACGCCGGCCGTGGAGATCGAGACGCGGGCGGCGCGCGCCATGCTGCCGGCGCAGAGCGAGCGCGCCACCTGGGTGCAGCAGATGGCCAACACCGCGGCGCTGGTGCACGCCTTTGGAAGCGGCGACGGCGCCCTGCTGTCGCGTGCCCTCGACGACCGCTACGCCGAGCCGTTGCGGGCGGCGCTCATCCCCCGCTTCGCCGCCGTCAAGGCGGCGGCACTCGCGGCCGGCGCGTTCGGCGGCTCGATCAGTGGCTCGGGGCCCACCACCTTCGCCATCGCCGCCGACGAGGAGACCGCCCGCGCCGCCGCCGAGGCCATGCGCCGCGCCGGCGCAGTCGACGCCGCCGTGCACGTCGGCGCCATCGCACGCCGGGGAGTGCGCGCGGCGTGAGCACGCGCCTTTCTTCGCTGGGCTGAACTCGCGAGAGCACGGCAGCCACCGCAGCTGGGTGGAACCTCCCTCGCCCCCGTGCGTATACAGGACATGCCACGTTCTCGAGCCCCGCGGCCATTCCGGCTTCCGGCTCCCACCAGGACGCACCCCCAGCGGCCGGCGCGTCCGAGGGAGCCGGTGGACGACTCCGGCGACATCCACTACCTGCACGAGCTGATCGAGGCTCTGGACCGTCGTCTGCCGCAGCCGGAGCGCGCCGACGCAGAGGAAATCGCCCGGACGAGCGCAGCCCTCCGGTTCAGGGCGATCGCGCGCCTCACCGAGCTCGCACGCGAACCCTCCCGGGGTCGAGACGAAGATGTCCTAGACCGCCACGGCCACGAGGCCGAAGCGGTGCAGTCCTCGTGGCCCAGGACCTGGCCCTAAGCCCAACGGAGCCAGCGGCCAACTACGAGGGGCGCGGCTGCGCGCCCACTTCGCCGAGCGCGCACTGCAGGGTCTGGAGCTCGCCGCGCAGGACCCGCAGCAGCTCGCCGGCGCCGCGCAGGCCGTCGCGTCCCGCGGCCTCGAGCCGGGCCGCAGCGGCCTCGGCTCGCCGCCCGC
>DASYUP010000402.1:0-1556 GCA_036001185.1 Thermoanaerobaculia bacterium | reverse complement strand
GACGCCGACGGCAGCGACGAGATCGGCGTCTTCCGACCGGCTACGGCTACCTTCCTGCTGCGCTTCGCCAACGCGCCGGGGGACCCGGACCTGGTCGTCCCCTATGGCAATTTCGGAGACCTGCCGGTGGCGGGGGACTGGGACGGCGACGGGCGCGACACGATCGGCGTCTACCGCCCCGCCGATCACCGCTTTTACCTGCGCAACTTCAATTCGCCCGGTCCCCCGAACCTCATCGCGCACTACGGCAGCCCAGGCGACGTGCCGGTGGTCGGCGACTGGAACGGCGACGGCCTCGACACGATCGGTGTCTGGCGCCCGTCGCGCGCCTCCTTCTTCCTCAAGGACACCATCGCGACGGGGGTGGCCGACTACCCGGAGATCCGCCTCGGCAACGGTCAGGACCGGCCGATCGTCGGCAACTGGGCGTTCCCGTAAACCCGGCCGCGGCGCTCTACTCGCGCTCCTCGCGCAACGCCTCGATGGGGCGCTGGCGCAGCGCCCGCGCCGACGCCGCCAGACCGGCGGCGAGGGTGAGTGCCACCGCAGTGAGCAGGGCGAGGCTCAGGGTGCCGGGGAAGGCGTGCCACTCGAGCTCGAGCTGGTCGACCACCACCTGGCGGGCGATCACGGCGCCGGCGCCGACGCCGAGCACTCCCGCCACCAGGCCGGTGAGCGCGTGCTCGACGGCGAAGAGGGCGGCGACGCCGCGGCGGGTGAACCCCAGGGTCTTGAGCAGCGCCACCTCGCGGGCGCGACGCACGGCGCTCGCCGCCACGGCGCCGAAGAGGATGGCGATGCCGGCGATGGCGGTGAAGCCGCCGAGGAAGCGCACGCCGAGACCGAGGCGTCGAAAGACGCTGGCGATCTTCTCCAGCACCTGCCGCACGTCGATGAGGGTGACGTTGGGGAAGCGCTGCGCCAGCAGGTCCTGGATGTGCCCCTCGCGGCCGGCCGGCAGGCGGGCGGCGGCGAGCCGGCTCTGCGGCGCCTCGTCGAGCACGCCCGGCTCGACGACGACGAAGAAATTGATGCGGAAGCTGCGCCAGTCGACGGCGCGCAGGCTGGTGACCTTCACCTCGACCGGCACGCCCTGCACGTCGAAGGTGAGGTGCGAGCCGAGGCCGACGCCCAGCTCGCGGGCGAAGTCCTGCTCGAGGCTGACCTCGGCGGCGTGCGGGTCGCTCCACAGCTTGCCGGCCACCAGCTTGTTGCCCTCCGGCAGCTCGCGCACGTAGGTGAGGCGCTGCTCGCGGGTGAGCGCCCAGCGCCGTTCGCCCTGCCGCCGCTCGCCCTCCCGGCGCTCACCTCGGCGGCTGGGACGCGGGCGCGCCGCCAGCGCCTCCACCGGTTCGCCGTCGAGACGCGCGAGGCGGGCCATCACCACCGGCACCGACTCGACGGCGGTCGCCCCCTCGCGTCGCAGCAGCGCCTCGACCCGCTGCCACTGGTCGGGTTGTACGTCGACGAGGAAGGCCGAGGGCGCTCCCTTCGGCAGCTCGGCGTCGAGCGAGGCGGTGAGGTGGCGCTCGACGAGCGCCGCCACCAGCACCACC
>DASYUP010000401.1:0-5230 GCA_036001185.1 Thermoanaerobaculia bacterium | reverse complement strand
GCGGGCCGAGATCGTCGAGCTGCTCGCGGCCGGCCCCGGCCGGCGCACGCCCCCCTGCCCCCACTTCGCCGACTGCGGTGGCTGCGACCTCCAGCACCTCGATGACTCGCTGCAGGTGCGCTACAAGGCGGAGGCGCTGGTCGAGACGCTGTCGCGGGTCGGCGGCATCGGCCCGCCGCCCAGCCTGGAGGTGGTGACCGGAGAGATGTGGGGCTATCGCCTGCGTACCCAGCTGCAGACCGGCCGCGACGCCGAGGGCCAAACGCAGGTCGGCTACTTCGCGCGCCGGAGCCATACGTTGGTGCCGGTGCGCGTCTGCCCCATCCTCGATCCGGCGCTCGAGGCTCAGCTACCCGGGCTCCCCGAGCGGCTGGGCGAGCAGCCGCCGAGCCGCATCGACCTGCTGGCCGGCGACGGCGGCGCCGTGACCGCCGCGCCGCTGGTCGGCGACCTGCCACACGGCGAGGTCAGCCTCACCGTCGGCGATCTCGTCTACCGCCTCGACGCCCGCTGCTTCTTCCAGGCTCATCGCTCGCTGGTGGCGAAGCTGGTCGAGCGCGCGGTGGGGAGCTGGGAGGGGGAGCGCGCGGTCGACCTCTACGCCGGGGTGGGCCTCTTCAGCTTGCCCCTCGCCCGCCGCTACCGGGCGGTGACGGCGGTCGAGGGCGAGCGCGTGGCCGCCCGCTACGCCCGCGGCAACGCCCAGCGCAACAAGCTCGCCAACGTCGAGGTGGTGGCGCAGGCGGTGGAGAGCTGGGTGCGCGGCCTGCCTGCCGGTACCGACCGGGTGGTGGTCGATCCGCCGCGTGGCGGCCTCGCGGCGCCGGTACGCCGAGCGCTGCTCGACAAGCTCCCCGCGCGCGTCACCTACGTCTCCTGTCACGCGGCGACGCTGGCGCGCGACCTCCGGGAGCTCGTCGACGCCTACCGGCTCGAGAGCCTGACGCTCTTCGACCTCTTTCCGCAGAGCGGCCACATGGAGAGCGTCGCCCAGCTCGCACGCTAGGCACTTGGCCGAAAAGGGCGCTCGCGAGCCGTCGTCATCGCGAGCGAAGCGAAGCGATCTCGACGTTCCGGCGTCGAGATTGCTTTGCCGCCGAGCTCCTCGCAATGACGAAATGAAGGGGTCGCGGCATCTTCCGGCAAGTGGCTAGTGAAGCGGCATCACTAGCCGCGCTGACGCAGCAGCCCCTCGACCTCTCCAGTTTGCGGGAAGCGCCCCACCTTCTTCTTCGAGAAGACCACCTCGCCGTCGGCGCTCACCTCGAAGATGCCGCCCGATTCCCGTACCAGCTTCGCCTCGATCCCCAGCTCCTCCTTGAGCGACGCCGCCAGACTGGCGGCGCGGGGCTGGTAGTTTCACATTCCGCAGTAGCGGATCACCACCTCGGGCATGGTCGGAATTGTAGCCGGTGACGACCGCAGAGGAGCTCGGGCGCGCCCACCGCTGGCTACCCCGCCGGCCGGCGGGCGCAGAGGACGCCGGTGGAGAAGCGCGGGTAGATGACGCGGATGCGGGCGTGGTCCGGCACCACCTCGACGGCCTCGAAGCCGGCGCCGCTCAGCAGGCGCCGCCACTGCGGGGGAGCAAGGAACCCGGGGCTCGGTCGCAGCTCGGGATCGAGCACGACGTCCCAGAAGCCCTCGAGCAGCAGGAACACCAGCTCGCCAGGTACCGGCTCGTCAGCGTCCTTGCGCAGCGCCTCCGAGGCCACCAGCACGCCGCCGGGGGCGAGCGCGCCGCGCACCTCGGCGAGCGTCGCCGGCAGGTCGCGCGCCACGTGCAGGACGTTGACTCCGAAGATGAGCTCGAAGGGCTCGCCGCTGCCACCCTGGGCGGTGAACGGCTGGTCGATGTCGAGGGCGGCCACCTCCAGCGGCAGCTGCGGCCAGGCGCCGCGGAGCCGGCGCTCGGCGCCGCGGCGGAAGAACGGGCTGGGCTCGGTGAAGCGGTAGCGCACGAGGTCGCCGAGGCGCCCTGCCGCGGCGAGCGCCTGCAGCAGCGCCTCGCTGCCGCTGCCGCCGCCGCCGCCGACTTCGAGCACCCGCAGCGGCCCGCGCGGCAGCCGGTGGATGGCGGCTATCGACGCCAACGTGTTGTTGATCGCGTAGGTGGGGTTGTCGTTGGAGAAATAGGAGAGCCAGAGGCGCGTCTGGCCGAGGCCGAAGAGGGCCTCCTGGCCGCTGGTCTTGCCGGCGGCTACCGCCGGGTAGGCCTCGCCCGCCAGGTCGAGCAGCTCGAGCGCCGGCGCGTTGGCTGGGTCGTTGTCCAGCGAGGCGGCCCGCAGCTCGGCGAGGGGTGGAGAGGGGAGCGGGCCGGTGAGCGCGAACCGCGCCGTCGCCTCGCCCGTCCCGGCCCGCTCGTCCACCGTCACCAGGCCGAGCACGGCGAGCTGGCGCAGCAGGCCGTGCAGCACGTGATGGAAGCCGGGCTGGAAGCCGCGGTTGGCGAGCAGCTCGGCGACGGTGCGCGGTGCCAGGAGCTCGGGCTCGAGCCCCAGCCGGCGCGCCACCTCGATCGCCCACTCCTGTCCGTAGCGGTCCACCAGCTCCCACGAGCGATAGAGCCGCTGCGTGAACAGCTCGACGGGGAACTCGCCCAGCATGGTGAAGACCCGCTGGTCGAGGGGGGGCACCGACACCGGGGGCATGGGCGGCACATTGTAGGATAAAGGGCGATGACTGACGTTCTCGATCGCTCCACCGAAGGCGGCGACACCGGCGAGCAGGCCGAGGACGAGCTCACCGCCGCCGGCCTGGAGCGCATCGCCGGACACGTGCGCGGCATCCTCGGCGAGCTCGGCCTCGACCTCGCCGATCCCAACCTGCGCGACACCGACCGCCGGGTGGCCCGCATGTACGCCGAGATGTTCGCCGGCCTGCGGCAGGGCTCGCTGCCCCAGGTGACCTGCTTCCCCAACGACGAGAAGTACCGGGCGATGGTGATGGAGAAGGACATCCCTTTCTACTCCATGTGCGCCCACCACCTGGTGCCCTTCTACGGCCACGCCCACATCGCCTACATCCCCAACGATCGCATCATCGGGCTCTCCAAGCTGCCGCGCATCCTCGAGTTCTACGCCAAACGGCCGCAGCTACAAGAGCGGCTCACCGAGCAGGTGGTGGGCTTCCTCGAGGGGATGCTCAAGCCGCAGGGGGCGATGGTGGTCGTCGAGGCGCGCCACCTCTGCGTCGAGATGCGCGGCGTCAAGAAGCCCGGCTGCGTTACCGTCACCTCCGCCATCCGTGGCACCTTCTACAAGAAAGAGGTGCGGGAGGAGTTCCTCGACCTGCTGAGGAACCGCGCGTGAGGCGCGCCGTCCTCGTCGCCGCGTTGCTGCTGGGTGCATGCGGTGGCGCCACCAGCTCGCATACGGCGGCGGCGGCGCTCAACAACACCTACCTGTCGCCGGCGCTCTCGCAGTGGCTGATCGGCGCGGTCGCGCACCTCGCCACGCCCGAGGAGATACGCGGCTACCTGGCCCTACGCGAGGACGCCGCGGCAACGGCGTTCATCGAGTCGTTCTGGGCGGCGCGCGACCCCGACCCCTCGCGTGAGGGCAATCCGCTCCGCCAGCTGTTCGAGTTGCGCGAGCGCGAGGCGGATCGCCGCTTCTCGGAGGCGGGCTACCTGGGGCGCCGCACCGATCGCGGCAAGATCTTCGTGCTTTACGGCGAGCCGAAGAAGATCGACTTCGAGATCAACCCCCACCAGGGCGCCCCGCCCGTCGAACGGTGGGAGTACGCCGCCGACAAGACCATCGGGCTCGACCACCACCGTCCGGTGCCGGTGTACCGCTTCGTCAAGCACGACGACCTCACGGTGCTCTACGCGCTGCCGGCTTCGCAGCGGGGGGTGCTGATCGAGCCGCCGGGCTGACCGTCCGCGGGTTGCTCTACCGGCGGCCCGCCGGTACGCTACCTGCCGCCTTACCAAGCATCACCAAGAGGCGCGACCCTGCGGCCCTGCGCTCTCCGCGCACCGCCAGCGTCGCGCCCGCCGCGACCAGGAGCCTCCATGCCGCAGCCCCGCGCCCTCCTCGCCGGCACCGGCGTCGCCGTGCCGCCGCGCCGCGTCGACAACCACATGCTGGCGCGGATCCTCGATACCAGTGACGACTGGATCCAGGAGCGCAGCGGCATCGTCACCCGCTACTACGTGGAGGCGGGGGTGGGCGCCTCCGACCTCGGCACCGCGGCGGCGGCCGCCGCCCTCGCCGACGCCGGCGTCGGCGTCGACGAGGTCGACTACCTGGTGTGCGCCACCATGACCCCCGACCACTATTTCCCGGGCTCGGGGACGCTCATCCAGGACAAGCTCGGCATGGCGCCGCTGCCGGCGCTCGACATCCGCCAGCAGTGCGCCGGCTTCGCCTACGGCATGCAGGTGGTCGACGCGCTGATCCGCGCCGGCGTCGCGCGCACCGTGCTGCTCGTCGGCTGCGACGTGCACACCGCGCTGATGCCGTTCTCCGACCGCACCTGGCGGGTGATGTACGGCGAGGAGGAGGGGCCGCTGTCAGCCGAGGAGTTCGCCTACAACTCGCAGTTCCGCCACCTGGTGGTGCTCTTCGGCGACGCCGCTGGCGCCATGGTCTTCCGCGCCCACGAGGCCGATGACGGGCGCGGCATCCTCGCCGCGCGGCTGTTCGGCGAGGGCGGCGAGAAGGAGATCCTCTTCGTGCCGGCGGTGGGCAGCTCACGGCGCCCCTACGTCAGCCAGGAGGTCCTCGAGCAGGCGGCGATGGTGCCGGTGATGGACGGCCGCGCCGTCTTCAAGCACGCCGTCTCACGCATGCCGCAGGTCACCCGCGAGGTGCTCGCCGAGCGCGGGTTCACGGTGGCCGACCTCGACCTGCTGGTGATGCACCAGGCCAACCTGCGCATCAACGAGGCGGCGCGCAAGGCGCTCGAGCTCCCCGAGGAGCGGGTGCACAACAACATCCAGGAGTACGGCAACACGACGTCGGCGACGCTGCCGTTGGCGTTCCACGAGGCGCGCGCGGCGGGGAAGGCGCCGGCAGGTGCGCTCGTCGCCTTCACCGCTCTCGGCGCCGGGCTGCACTGGGGCAGCGTCTTGATGCGCGTCTAGCGACGCCGCGCCGGAGGAGCGCTCGAGCGTTGGTGCTCATTCGGCCGGCGTCGCCGCGTCCGAGGCCGGGGCCGCCGCCGCGGAACCGGCGCGCGCCACGAGGGGGGACGGAAGGAAGAGCGCGCGCCTCCGCTCTCC
>DASYUP010000400.1:0-10761 GCA_036001185.1 Thermoanaerobaculia bacterium | reverse complement strand
CGGTGGCCATGAACCCGGTGATCAAGTTCACCACCCTGTTCGGGTTGCTCGCCGTCGAGCTGGCCATCGAGATGTCGCGGCAGACGGCGACCATCCTCGCCGCTGTCTTCTTCGCCTGCTCGCTGGTCTTCGTCTGGCGCTCGTTCTACGGCATGCGCATCGGCGCCCATCGTGAGGTGGCGGCGGAGCAGCCGAGCCGACAGGCGGCGTAGGCGCCGCGCGGCAACGCGACAAGGGTGAGCCGCGAGCGCCGCAGGGGATCTTCGCGATCACCCTGCGGCGCTACGCGCACCTTCAGAACCGCACGCTCGCCCGCGAGTAGACGAACCTGCCGTTCATGCCGAAGGGCGAGTGGCTCGGGTAGGTGAAGATCCCGAGATTCGAGTTCGCCGGCAGGTTGCGGTCGGGGAAGGCATCGAAGAGGTTCTGGGCGCCCACCGCCAGGGTGAGGCGCCGGAAGCGGTAGCCGACCTCGAGGTCGGCTAGCCACTTGGGCGAGAAGGTCTGGGGCACGACGAAGCGGTCGACCAGGCAGTAGTCGCCGTAGCGAGCGCCCCGGGCAGCCGCAAACAGGCCGCCGCCGTCCCAGTCGACCGCCAGGCGCAGGTTCGTGCGTGGCTGGCCGCACTCCACCCGGCGCCGCTCGGTGGCATCGAAGAGCACCTCTTGCAGGCCGGCGAGCTGCGGCGGCGTCGGCGCCACCCGCGTCACTTCGTTCTTGGTCGAGTTGTAGCCGGCGGTGAGGTTGAGCGAGCCCCCGAGCACCGAGGTCCGGTACGCCGCCCGCAGGTCGTAGCCGTGGGTCGCCGTGTCGATGGCGTTGGTGAAGAACCGGGCACCGGTGACGTTGAAGGGTGCGAGCAGCGTGGCGACCTGGCCGCCGGTGAAGTTCCCCGAGAGCACGATGCGATCCGTGATGTCGACCGAGTAGTAGTCGGCGGCGAGCTCGACGGCGGGGATCGGCGTCCAGACCACGCCGGCCGAGCGGTGGTCGGAGGTCTCCGGCTCGAGCGGCCGGGCGCCGAGGGCTCGGGCCACGGGGCTTCCCACCGGGAAAGTGCCCACCTCGAAGGGGAGCAGCACGCCGCCCACGGCGAGGAAGTTCGTGCTCACCGTCGAGAAGAAGGCCTGCCCGAGCGAGGGTGCGCGGAAGCCAGTGGAGATTGCCGCGCGCAAGACGAGCTGCTGGACGGGGGCCAGCCGCGCCGTCAGCTTGTAGTCGCTGGTATTGCCGAAGTCCGCGTAGTCCTCGAAGCGCCCGGCCACGCCGAGCCGCAGCATACGGTGCACGTCGCCCTCGAGGTCCACGTAAACGGCGTAGCCGTTGCGGTGGACGTTGACCTCGTTGGCGGGACGGAAACCGGGAAACACCTGGGCGCCCGCCGGAGCGCGACCGCCGAACTGGTCGAGATGGCCGCCGTCGAGGTAGGAGTTGGGCTCGCCCGCCTTGATCTGGTACCCATCGCGCCGCGCCTCGGCGCCGAGGGCGACGTTGAGGGGGCCGGCGAGACCGACGTCGAAGGTTCGGCTCAGATCGAGGTTGGCGACCAGCTGGTCCGCGTCGAGTGAGCCGGCGAAGAAGCTCGTCTGGTTGGGAGGGATGTTGGGGCCCAACGAGGTGTTGAGGCTGTCGGAGACGTGGAACTCGAACTCGTTGTTGCCGTAGTCGAGGCTGCCGTCCCAGAACCAGGCGCCGGCCGCGCCGCGCACGCCGCCGGTGAGCGAGAGGTCGGTGACCTTGGGCTCGATGAGCGGCAGGAAGCCGTTGGGGTAGATCTGCGGCCAGTTCTGGTTCTGCAGGGCGCGACGGAAGAAGCCGCCGTGCGACCCCTTGCGCCGGCTGGCGCCGCCGAAGACGTAGAACGAGGCCGTGCCGGCGTCGTTGACCGGTGTCGAGCCGTTGAAGAAGGCCATCAAGTCCTTGGCCTTGGAATCGCCCCAGTGGTGGTTGGGCTGCGGCACCGGGTCGCGCGCGCCCTGCGGCCGCGGGTCCGGGCCGGCGCGGTTGGTCTCGCCACGGTCGCGGTACTCGACGGTGGCGAAGAGGGTGCCGCGGCCGAGGGTCCAACCCTGGTTGAGGCTGGTGTCGAGGAGGTCGCCGTCGCTGTGGGTGGTGGCGCCCGCCCGGAGGTCGAGGTTGAGGGGCTTCGCCCCCTCTTTGAGCTTGACGTTGATGACCCCGGCGATGGCGTCGGAGCCGTACTGCGCCGCCGCCCCGTCCTTGAGGATCTCGATGCTCTCGATCATCGACGCGGGGATGGCGTTGAGGTCGACGCCGGTGGAACCGCGGCCGATCGAGCCGTTGACGTGGACGAGGGCGCTGGTGTGCCGGCGCTTGCCGTTGACCAGCACCAGCACCTGGTCCGAGCCGAGGCCGCGCAGCGTAGCCGGGCGCACGCTGTCGGTGCCGTCGGTGATCGTCGGCCGTGGAAAGTTGAAGGACGGCGCGAGCGCCTCGATGATCTGGTTGGTCTCCGCGGCGCCGGCGGTCTCGATCGCGCGCGCCGGCAGGATGTCGACGGGCACCGCCTTCTCCGCCGCGGCGCCGGCGGCGCGCGAGCCCACCGTGATGGTTTCGAAGTACGAGAGCGCGAGGGCGAAGTCGGCGACGGCGCCGGCGTCGAGCGTCACCTGCCGCGTCGCCGGCTGGAAGGGCGGCAGGCTCGCCCGCACTTCTACCGTCGTTCCCTTCGCCTCTGGAGGGTAGGGGAGCACGTAGTGGCCGCGGTCATCGGTGATGGCCTGGATACCGAGGGAGGGGATCTCGACCGCGGCGCCGGGTAGCGCCGCGCTCTCGGCGACGCTCGACACCGTGCCGCTGACGCTCTCCGCGGCCTTCGCGGGTGCCGGCACGATGCTGAGCGTTGCGAGGATGAGGGAGACAGTCGCCAGGGGGAGTCGCATGCGTGACCTCCTTGCCGCGGCTCGCGGCGGCGCTCGTCCACTCGATGCGGGGCCGCTGCCGCCGGCGAGCGTAGCAGTCTCCGTCAGCCGTCCGCCTCGACGCTCTTCACAGCCGTGCTGCCGGTTAACACCGGCGCGGGAGAGGACGTCCTTCCCGATATGAGAGTCCACGGGCTGCTGATCCTCGCCATGAGTGCCGCCAGCGGAGCGTGTCCGCGGGACGCCCACCTGCCAGCACTCGAGGCGAGCCACACCGTCGCGGTGGGGGCCGGCCCCAGCGATGTCGCGGCGGGCGACCTCGACCGGGATGGAGCGCTCGACCTGGTGAGCGCCAACGGCGACAGCCGCACGATTTCGGTGCGGCTGCAGCGCGACGGCACCTGGGTGCCCGGGCCCGGCGATCCGCTGCCGGTCGCGGTCGCACCCCACATGGTGGCGGTCGGCGACCTCGACCGCGACGGCGACCTCGACGTCGTCGCCACCGCCCATGACTCGGGCGCTGTGTTCGCCTGGCTCGGGGACGGTACGGGCCGGTTCTCGCCGGCCCGGGGCTCGCCGTTCGGCGTCTTCCCGACCGGCCACCCGCACAACCATGGTCTGGCTGTCGGCGACCTCGACGGCGACGGCGACGCCGATATCGTCGTCGCCGACCAGAACGCGCGCGCCGCGGGAGTGCTGCTCGCCGACGGGAAGGGTCGTCTCGCGCCAGCGCCGGCCTCACCCGTGGTGCTGGGTGCGGCGCCCTACCCGCCGGCGCTCGGCGACATCGACCGGGACGGTCGGCTCGACCTCGTCGTGCCGCTCATCGGTGGTCAGGCGGTCGCGGTCCTGCTGGGCGACGGTGCCGGTGGGTTCCGCCCGGCGCCGGGCTCGCCGGTACGCACGGTCTGGCCGCGACCGTACGCCGTCATGCTCGGCGACCTCGACCGCGACGGCACGCTCGACGTTGTCGCTGCCCACGACGATACTGACGAGATCAGCGTGTTGCTCGGCGACGGTCACGGCGGCCTGCGTGCGGCGCCGGGCTCTCCGGTGGCGCTCGGCTGGCGCATCTGGCGCGGGGCTCTCGTCGACCTCGACGGCGACGGCGCCCTCGACCTGGTCGCGCCGGGCAGCGGCTCGCTGGTGATCGCCCGGGGAGACGGTCACGGCCGCCTCGCTCTGCTGCGCCGCGAGCCCGTCGGCGGTTGGACCGCCATCGCCGCCGACCTCGACGGCGACGGCCGGCCCGACGTCGTGGCACCCGAACCCAACGCCGCGGTGCTTCGCATCTGGCTGAGCCACCAGCCGTGAGTGGTTGCCTCGACGTCGAGCAAGCGAACGGTAAAGGAGAGGCCACCAGCCGCGTACTGGGTGGGCAGAACCTTCCCCACCGGGGATGCGTACGTACCTGTGTCGAAAAGGTGGGAGGAGCGCCATGAAGAGGCCTCAAGCGCGATTCTGGTTCGCCGCCGTCGCCAGCATCTTCTTCGTCGCCGCGGACCACGTCTCCACGCTGACCCGGTATCTAACCCGCCTGGTCCAGCCGATGGCCGAGCTCGGTATCAGGGATCTGCTGCAGGTGGTCCTCTGCTTCTTCGGCGTCTCGGCCGCCCACGGGCTCGGCCCGCGGCGGGCGGCCCGCGAGCTCGGCATGCGGGCGCCCCTCGGCCGGGCGCTGGCCTTCTCCTTCATCGCCGCCCTGCCCATGCTGCTCGTCTTCGGGCTGACCTCGAGCGTCAACCCGAAGATGACGCTCCTCGGGGTGGGGGTCGGCTGCTTCGTCGCTCCCTTCGCCGAGGAGGTCCTTTTCCGCGCCTACCTCTTCCGCCAGCTCTATCGCCGCGCTCGGCTGGGCTTCTGGGTCTCCGCCCTGGTGCCCTCCGTGCTGTTCGCCCTCGGTCACGTCTACCAGTCCAACGAGATGGGCGAGCTGGTCGGCATCCTCGCCATCACCGGGCTCGGCAGCCTTCTCGGCTGCTGGATCTTCCTGCGCTGGCAGGACAACCTGTGGGCGGTCTTCGGCCTGCACAGCCTGATGAACCTCTGGTGGGAGGTGTTCGCCGTCGACGACACGGCGCTCGGCGGCTGGCTCGCCAACGCAGCCCGCCTCGCCACCATCGGGCTCGCCATCCTGCTGACGATCTTCAAGGACCGCATCTGGAAGCCGCTGCCGGGCGAGATGGCAAACATCGCCGCGGAGGCGCTGGCGCCGCGCGCGGATCGCGCGGTCGAGAGGGTGACGCTGCTAGTCCCGGTCGCCGGCTGACCGGCGGCTCGGGCGCCGCCCCGCTGCCGCGACGACGCGCTCGTAGATCTCGAGCAGACGGAGCTGTCGGCGGGCGAACGAGAGCTCGTCGAGCGCCCGCCCCCGGGCCGCGCTGGCGCGCGCCTGGGCGCCGCCCGGGTGGGCGAGCACGGTGTCGATGGCCGCCACCAGCTCCGCGAGGTCGCCGCGCGGGACGAGCAGGCCGTGGATGCCGTGCGCCAGGAGCTCGCCGCTGCCGCCCACTGCGGTGGCGACGATGGGAGTGCCGCCGAGCATCGCCTCGAGCAGGGCGTTGGCGGAGCCCTCGTAGTCCGAGCTCTGCACGAAGACATCGAAGCCGTGGTGGAGGTGGTCGACGTCGGAGCGATGGCCGAGGAAACGGCAGTCCGCGGCCACGCCGCGCTCGACGGCCAGCCGTCGCAGGGCCGCAACGAGCTCGCCTTCCCCGGCGATGACGAGGCGTAGCTCCGGCCGGCGCTCGCGGAGCGTGGCGAATGCGGCCAGCAGCAGATCGAATCGCTTCTGCCGCTCCAGCCGACCCACGCCTCCGACCACTAGTTCCTCGTCGCCGAAACCCCATTGCCGACGCACCTCGACGCGGTGCTCCCGCCCGCCCGGAGTGGCCTCGACCCCGTTGAGCACCACCTCCACGCAGCGGCGATCGGCGCCCCCTCGTAGCAGGGTGTCGCGAATCCCCGCCGCCACGGCGACGACCTGCGGGAAGCGGGCGAGCAGCAGCCTGTCGGCCGGGTAGTAGAGGAGACGTTCGCGCCACGTGCTGCCGGTCCAGCCATGCGCGGTCGCCAGGGGCACCACCGGCGCGACGCGGGCCAGCAGGTAGGCGAGCAGGTCGGTCTTGTAGTCGTGCGAGTGGACGATGTCGATGCCGCGTGAACGAACCAGCTTGTGCAGGGCGGTAAAGGTCGCCGTATCCAGGGCCCACCGGTCGACCAGCTCGACGTAGTCGAGGCCGAGCGCCGCCGCCCGCGACTCCATCCAGAAGGGCTCCTGGTGCGGCCGCCGCAAGACGCAGAGGGTGATCGCCAGCCGCCGCGGATCGGCCTGGGCGGCGCCGACGAAGATCGTCTTGTCGGGGCCACCCCCCTGCCCGCGCACCGCGCGCAGCTCGAGGACACGGATCGGCGGGCGATCGTGGCGGTCGAGGCCGGGGCCCTCCCACTCCGCAGGGCTGATCGCCGAGGCCGGCACCTCCGCGCGGCAAGCTGGCAAGGTCGGGCTCATCGCAGCGAGACGTAGGTGCGCACGCCCAGCCGCCGCCAGGCGTTGCGCACGTTGGCGAGATCGAACGCCAGGAGGCCGAGGGTGGCGCCGCCGGCGACGCCGTAGGCCCCCCAGGCGCGGCCCAGCAGCAGGCCGCCGCCGACGGTGATCGCACCGCCGAGGGCGGTCGAGGCGAGCAACCGCCGGTGCTCGCCGGTCATCTGCAGCAGCATGGCCGCGGGACCCGCCGCAGCGTCGATGACGCGCCCCGCGCAGAGCAGCAGCAGATAGCCCCAGCCTGCCGCGTAGGCGGGCCCGAAGGCGAGCCGTAGCAGCGGGCGTCCGGCAAGGAGAAGGACCAGGGCGGTCGATGCGGCGGCCACCGTCGACAGCGTGGCGGTGCTGCGGGCGAGCCGCTCGACCTCGGCGCGCCGCCCCGCGGCATGGAGCAGGCTGAGCTCCTGGGGCACCACCAGGGTGGCGAGAGCGGGCACCACCGCCACCAGGTGGACGAGCCGCAGCATCACGCCGTAGGTGGCAACGTCCTCGTGGGGGCGCACGGCGGAGAGAACCCAGAGGTCTGCCGAGTAGAGGAACAGGGCGAGCATGCCTCGCACGCCGAGGGTTGCCGCCACCTCGGCGAGCACCGGCAATGGCGGCGCCGGCGTCGCGGTGCGGGAGGGGCCCTCCTCGCCACCGGTGGTGGAGCGCAAAGCCACGACGCCGGCAACGGCGCTCAGCACCTGGACCAGCAGCGCCGCCGCCGCCAGCGCCCCCCAGGGCAGCGGCGCCCGGCTTCCCCACCAGAGGGCGACCAAGGCGGCGACGAGCAGGAGCCGCGGCACCAGGCTGTCCAGCGCGGCGGCGGTGGCGTAGCGCTGGAAGGCGCGCAGGTAGCCGTTGGCGAGCTGCTGCAAGGCGAGCAGGGCGGCGAACCCGGCAACCAGCAAGCCGGCGGTGCCGAGCTCGGCGGCCCCGAGTCGCCTCGCCAGCGCCGGCCACAAGCCCAGCAGGAGCGGCAGGAACGCTCCCCAGGCGGCGAGTTGCAAGAGCAAGAGCCGGCGGCGCAGAACCGCGGTCGCCACCTTGCCGCCGGCGCCGCGGGCGAGCGGCGCGAAGCGCAGCACGGCGGGTACGAGCCCCAGCTGGAATGCGAGGCCGACGCCCGAAGCCGCCTGCAGCAACAGGAGGTAGGAGCCGACGTCGGCGGGAGAGGCGAGGCGAACGAGCAGGGCGGTGGCGGCGAGCGACAACGCGAGCCCGCCCAGGCGCGCCATGCCAAAGAGCAGGCCGCCGCGGACCATCCCCGCGAGTGCCGGAGAGCGCACCGGCGATGCGGGAGCGGCGGCCGAAGCTACAGGGTGGAGGGCGCTGGCGATGAGGCGAGAAGATAACACGCGAGCGCGCGTATCCGACCCTCCGCGACCTGCTCCCGGTGCCGACGGCGATGCCTGTCCCGCTTAACCGGCGAGAGGCTTTCCGCTACGCTTCGCCGCGTGGCCCCACAACCCGAGCCGAGCGAGGACGCGCACCACGAGCGCCTCCGACTCGTCGTCCTCGCCGCCATCCTGGCGGGCTCGTTGCTTCTCGGCCTCGCCAACAACGACTTCCCGCTCGGTTACCACCCCGACGAGCCGAAGAAGGTCGGATTCGTCCTCCATGGCAAGCAGGACTTCCTACACCCGATCCTGATGCTGCAGGTGGCGCGGCTGTCGCGTCTCGCGCTGGGCGTCGAGGATCCACGGGCGGTGGCGCGTCTGGGCCGCGCGCTCAATGCCGGCGCGGCCACGCTGCTCGTGCTCGCTACGTTCCTCGTCGCGCGGCGACTCGTGGGGCCACCGTGGGACCTGCTGGCGGCGGCGACGCTCGCGGCGACTCCGATCCTCGTCATGCACGCCCACTATTTCAAGGAGGATGTCCTCCTCACCCTCTTCTGCATGACGGCGATCCTCGCCTTCTACGGCTTCGTGGAGCACCCTTCGGCCCGCAGCGCCGCGCTGTTCGGCGTGGCCGCCGGCCTGGCCGCCTCGTCGCACTACAAGAGCGTGCTGCTGATCCCCACGTTCCTGCTCGCCCTTCTGGCGATCGGCCCCGCGCAGCGCTCCCGCATTGCGCTGCGTCATCTGCTGCTCGCCCCGGCGCTCGCGCTCGCCGTCTTCGTCCTCGTCAACTTCCCCCTGCTGCTCGAACCCTATCGCTTCGCGTCCGGTGGCGGCCAGGACATCCTGCAAGTGACCGAGGGGGGCCTCAGTGTGTCCTTCCCCGCGCGCGGTGGGGCGTTCGGCTTCCACCTGCGCTTCGGCCTGCTGCCTGGGCTGGGGTGGGGCCTGACTCTCGCCGGGCTGGGCGCCTTCGTCGGCCTGGCGGTGGGCTGGCGTCGGCTGGGCTGGCGGGAGCGCACCCTGCTCGTCTACATCGCCGTGTTCCACGTCGCCATCGAGCTGAGCCCGTACAAGCCGTATGGGGGCTCGATGCGCTATGTGTTGCCCCAGGTGTCGGGCCTCGTCCTCCTGCTGGCGATCGCCGGCAAGTCTCTCGCTGACCGCTGGCCGGCGAAGGTCCGCTCGCTGCCGGCCTGGGCGCTCGGAGTGCTCGCCATCGGAGCGCTATACAGCTCGGTGCGCCTCGTCGATCAGCTGGCGCACGACACGCGGGGAGAGGCGGCGCAGCTACTGGCGGCGGAACCACCCGGCAAGGTGCTGTTCGAGCGCTACGGCGGCTTGCGGCAAGACCTCACCTACGCATGCGACCTCGCCACCGACGACGCTCGACACCGCGGGGTCGAGGTGGTGGTTGCCAGCAGTCTCAACTACGACCGCTTCTTCCTGGCCAGGCGGATGGGCGTCGCCGACGCGGCGACGGAGAGTTGCGCGCGCGGCTACGATGCGCTGTTCCAGCTGCCGATGCGCGAGATCCGTCCGGTGTATCGTTCGTTCGCCTTCAGCAGCCCGACCCTGCGCATCGTGCGCATCGGCGGGCTCCCGCTCGCCGCCGAAGGACACCGTGGACCTCCCGCTCTCCCGCATTGAGGCCGGGGAGTCCCCGCCTCGTCGGCTGATCTGGGTCTGGCTCGGCGGCGGGCTGGGTCTCGCCGCCTGCTGGTCGGCCATCGTCTACCTCGGCCGCAGCGGGCCCGAAGATCCGCGCCTTGCCCTGCCGGTCGCCGGGCTCCTCTTCGTCGCTCTGGCGGCGTACTTTTCGCGACCGAGCTTCGAACGAAGAATGGTGACTGGCACCACGGCGACGAGGCTCGGTGCCATTCGTGCGGTCACCTGCGGGATCGCCTTGCTGATGACCCTCGCCGAGCGGCTCCCGCTCCTGGCGGAGATGGGATCGGCCCTGCGGCAGGGTCACGGACGTGGGTTCGGCAAGCTGCTCGACGCCCTGCCTTTCTACCGACCATTGCTGGCCAGCCCCGAGGGCCTCGCGGTGATTCAGTGGGCCACGGCGCTGTTGCTGCTTGCCGCAGCGATCGGCTACCACACCCGCATCGCCGTTCCCCTCGCCGCGCTCGCTTTCTTCGTCCTCAGCTCGATCCTGCGGCTGTTCACCTACGGCTTTCACAGCGGCATCGTGATCCTCGAGCTGCTGGCCATCCTCGCCATCACCCCCTGCGGCGACGGGTTCTCGCTCGATCGGTGGATCGCCGCGAGACGTGGAAGCCTGCCGCCCTCCCGGCATCCCGGCACCTACGGCTGGGCGGAGCTCACCTGCCTGGCGGCGATCGCCAGCTGCTACGTCTGCGCCGGGGCGAGCAAGCTGCGGGCCGGCCGTGACTGGTTCCGGCCCGAGAGCTTCGAGTACAAGCTGCTGACCGATTCGCTGCAGCCGATCTATCTCGACATGCCATGGAAGCTGAGCCTCTGGCTGCACCATGCGCATGCCCCGGCGGCTCTCTACACGTTCCTCGCGGTCGCCGGCGTCGCCGTCGAGACGACGTACGGGGCGATCCTGTTCTCTCGCCGGCTGCGCGCCCCCGTCGCCCTCGCCGCCGCCGGCCTCCATCTGGGAATCCTCTTCCTGCAGAACATCCTGTTCCTCGACCTGCTCCTGATCCAGCTCGTCCTCGTCGACCGCGCGCCGCGCGGGAGCGCCGGAATCACAGCGGCAGAGGCAACGCCGGAAAGGCCGACTGCCCATTGGCGGCTCCCCGCCGCGGGGGTTGCCGCGCTGGTCGCCACGTGCGGTCTAATCTGGATGCTGCGGGTCGAGTGTTTTCCCCTCACCAGCTGGGCCATGTATTCGGACGTCAACCGGTCGCCGCTCAGATACGTGAAGATGATCGCCGTGCTGGAGGACGGGTCCGAGATCCGTTTGCCGCCTTCCGAATACGCGCTGGCAGCCTTTCCCAACAGCGCTTCGACCTTGAAGAAGGCCTTCGTCCCTTC
>DASYUP010000399.1:0-6499 GCA_036001185.1 Thermoanaerobaculia bacterium | reverse complement strand
GGTCGCCCGCCTCGCCGCCGGCCACGGCCGCACCCCGGCCCAGGTGATCTTCCGTTTCGGCCTGCAGCTGGGCATGATCTGCCTCACCGGCACCACCAACCCGGCGCACCTGCGCGAGGACCTGGCGGTGTCCGACTTCACGCTCACCGACGCCGAGGTCGAGGCCCTCGAGACAATCGCCGGGTGAAACAGGGAGGTTGACGCATGAGCAGCGAGCAGAACAAGGCCGTGGCCACCGAGCTCTTCCGCCGCTTCAGCGCCGGTGACATCGCCGGCGTGCTGGAAATGATGGCCGACGACGCCACCTGGTGGATCGTCGGCAAGCCCGAGCTGATGCCGGCGGCCGGCGACCACAGCAAGGAGCAAATCGCCCGCGTCTTCCACAACATGGCGCGTCGCCTCCCCAACGGGCTCGCCCTCACCATCAAGGGCGCCATCGCCGAGGGCGACAAGGTGGCGGTGGAGCTCGAGTCCCACGGCGAGCTGAGCAACGGCCGCACCTACAACAACGTCTACCACACGATGATGACCATCCGCGACGGCAAGGTGCGCGAGGTGCGCGAGTACCTCGACACCCAGCACGTCTTCGCCACCTGGTTCCAGCCTTGAGCTCCGGCTAGCAGGGAACGGGCCGGCGGCGGCGCCCGAATCCAGGTACCATCTGCAGTGGTGATCGCTGCCCCCGAGGGCACCGCGGGGTCGCCGCCGCGGGTCCCACCGCCGTCGCTGCTCTGGTTGCTGCTCGAGGGTCGGGCGGCGGGGGAGCTGGCCACCACCCTGGCGCTACGGCCGCTGCTGCGGCGGCTGCCGCCTGGCGACGGGCATCCGGTGCTGCTGCTGCCCGGCTTCCTCGCCAGCGACCTGTCGACGCGGCCGCTGCGCGGTTTCCTGCGCGACCTCGGCTACTGGGCGCATCGCTGGAACCTCGGGCGCAACTACGGCATCCGTGGCAACCTCGAGGAGCGCATGGCCAGCCGGCTCGAGGAGGTGCACCGGCACCACGGCCGCCGCGTGAGCCTCGTCGGCTGGAGCCTCGGCGGCGTCTACGCCCGCGTGCTCGCCAACCGTTTCCCCGATCGCGTGCGTTGCGTCGTCTCGCTCGGCAGCCCCTTCGCCGTCGACACCAAGGCGAACAATACGTGGCGCATCTACGAGTGGCTGACCGGCGAGCGGCTCGACGAGATCCCGGCGGCGCGACTCGCCGAGGTGCGCCACACGCCGCCGGTGCCGACCACCTCGATCTTCAGCCGCACCGATGGCATCGCCGCGTGGCAGACCTCGGTGCAGCGCGAGGAAGCGCAGGCCGAGAGCATCCAGGTGCCGGGCAGCCACCTCGGCCTCGGTTTCAATCCGCTCGTCCTCTACGCCATCGCCGACCGCCTGGTGCAGCAGGAGGGGGCGTGGGAGCCCTTCTTCCGCCCCGGCGTCTGGCACCCGCCCGGCCTCTCGCGCCCGCCCGAGGCGGGGGCCGAGGCCGAGACCACCTAGTGAGGCTGGTGCCGCTCTCCGGCCTCGACGCCGGCTTCCTCGCCCTCGAGACTCCCCGCGCGCCGATGCTCGTCGGCGGCCTGTCGATTCTCGACCCCACGACGGCCCCAAAGGGGCTCGACGTCGACCGCCTGCGCGCCCTGCTGCGGCAGCGGCTGTCGCGCTCGGTCGCCCTGCGGCGCCAGCTCGCTTCCCTGCCCCTCGACTTGGCGCGCCCCTACTGGACCGAGCTCGATCCCGCCGACGTCGACCTCGCCGCCCACGTCGAGCGCACCGAGCTGCCGGCCCCCGGCGGCTGGCGCGAGCTCTCGGCGCTGATGGCGTGGGAGGTGTCGCAGCCGCTCGATCGCCGGCGGCCGCTGTGGAAGATGACCTTCGTCGACGGCCTGCGGCTGCCCGGACACCCGGCCGGAACGCTGGGTCTCATCGGCACCGCCCACCACGCGGCGATCGACGGCGTCTCGGGCGCCGAGATCCTTGGCGCGCTGTTCGACGACGAATCCGCTGCCACCCGGGATGAGCCCGCAGTGGTGGTGGCGCCACCCATCGAGCCCCCCGGTGTCCTCGAGCTCCTGTCGCGGGCCGGCCGCGACCTCGCCGCCGCGCCGCTCGGCGCGCCGCGAGTGGTCGGGCGCTCGCTGCTGGGCCTCGCCGCCAGCGCCTGGAGCCGGGTGACGAGCGACGAGACGCCGCCGCTGCCCTTCGCGGCGCCCAAGAGCGTGCTCAACCGGCCGCTCGCCGGGCGCCTGGGTTGGGCGCCGGCGGCGTTTCCCCTCTCCCGCATCAAGGCCATCAAGACGGCGGCCGAGGCCTCGGTCAACGACGTGGTGCTGGCGGTCTGCGCCGGCGCGCTCCGTGGCTGGCTCGTCGAGCACGGCGAGCTGCCCGCCGCGCCGCTGGTGGCGATGGTGCCGGTGTCAGTGCGCGGCAGCGACGAGCGAGCGCAGGCCGGCAATCTGGTCTCCGCCATGCTGGTCTCGCTCGCCACCGACGAGCCGGACCCGCGGGCACGCCTGCGGCGGATCCGCGACGCCGCCCGCGGCTCGAAGGTGGCGCACCAGGCGATCGGCGCGCGCACCCTGCTCGCTTCCGCCGACCTGCTGCCCTTCGCCCTCGCCGGCCTGGGGGCGCAGCTCTACAGCCGGCTGCAGCTCGCGGCCCGCCACCGGCCGCTCTTCAACGTGGTGATCACCAACGTACCCGGCCCGACGCGGCCGCTGCGCATCGGCGGCGCCGCGCTGCTCTCCCACTTCGGAGCGACGCCGCTGTTCGATGGGCTGGGGCTCATCCTCACGGTGATGAGCTATGCCGGCGCGGTGACCATCGGCGTCTCCGCCGATCAGGCGGTGATGAGCGAGGTGAGCCCTTTCGCCGACCGCCTGCTCGCAGCCCTCGAGGAGCTGGAGCGCGCGACCGCGTAGCGCACCTCAGCGGACCGCCGTCCGCCGGCGGCGCCAGCGAACGGCGAGAGTCAGCAGCGCCAGGGCGAGCGGCGCGGCGACGGCGATCCAAGGCCAGGGGATCCCCGGCCGGATGGCGATCGGCAGCGCCGCGCCGGCGAGGCAGGCGCCCGGGTCGAGGGTGGCCAGCTGCTCGGGCGGGCGGAACTGCCAGGCGACGCCGGCGAGCACCAGCAGCGGCCGCACCTGCGGCGGCGTCCCCTTGAGCAGGCAGTGGATGTCGCTGAGCATCGAGGCGTGGCTCGCGTAGTAGCTGTGGCCAAGGAAGTCGGCGCGCAGGCTCGAGGCGTTGATGGCGTCGAAGCGGTCGACGCCCTTGCTCGCCTGCAGCAGCCCACCCGCCACCTGGCCGGCCCGCGGCTCGTCGCTGCGGATCTCGCTCGAGGCGATGAGGGCGCGGTCGTTGTCCGACACGTAAAGCGTCACCCTCGACGCCAGCTTGGGCAGCAGCGTCAGGAAGCGGTTCTTGAAGCGGCTCGCCCAGACATCCGGCGCCGCCAGCACCAGCTGGTCGACGACCCGCCCGCCGAGCTCGCCGCGCTGATAGAGGGCCTCGGTGACCACCCGGTTGCCCATGCTGTGGGCGATGACGTGCACGCGGCGGATGCCGGCGTCCTTCTTCACCACGTCGAGGAAGCGGTTGAAGGCGTCGATCGCCTCGAAGGAGGCGTCGTAGTCGGCGCCGTAGGCGTCGACGGCGCCGCGCGACGGCCAGCTGAACACCATCGGCACGCCACGGAAGTCCTTCTCGAGGTCGAAGTCGAGGTCGTAGGCGAGCTGCGCCGCCCGCCGCGCCGCCTCGTCGAAGCCGGTGGCGAAGCCGTGGACGTAGATGAAGGCCTGGTCGCGGCCGGTCGTCTTGAGCTCCCGCGCCCAGCCGGCCTGGTCGCCGCCGAACGAGCGCAGCTCGGAGACCACGACGTCCTTGTCGGGATCCTCCTCACGCAGCGAGAAGCTCCACACCTGCAGCGGCCGCTCGAGCTTGCCGCGCTCGTGGGCGGCCGGGAAGGTGACCGCCAGCGTTCCCACCTCGAGGCCCGCCCTGCCGTCGCCGGCGTCCACCGCCGGCAGCCCGCCGTAGAAGGCGTTGGGCCGGCAGGCGCCCGGCGCGCTCCAGGCGGTGCCGGCGACGCCGGCGCAGGCCGCCGTGCGCTCCCGGTTGGTGCCATAGAAGAGGCGCACCGTGCGCAGCTGCTTGTCGACGAAGGGCGAATTGATCGCCGTGGCGCCGTCCCTCGCCGTGTGGTGCCCGTTGCGCGTGGCGTGGGCGGCGGTGCCCCGCGCCCGGGCCCGATGCTCGCGCCGGCGCGCCGTCACCACCGTCTGCTCGTCCTCTGCCCCCTCCGTCGCCGCAGACGGAAGGGGCAGCGGGGCCGGTGAGGAGACCGGCGGCGGCAGGGGCGGCGTGGGCGTGGGGGCTGGTGGTGGAACCTCTCGGGCGGAGGGGGTCGGAGGGGGTGGGGTGGAAACGGCTGGCGGTCGGGCGCGCGCGCAGGCGAGCGCCAGCGCGCCCAGCGCCGGCCAGACGAGCAGGCGGCGCAGGGAGCTGGGCCTCGGACGTTGGGGGCACAGCGGCCACGGCATCGGGTTCGCTCGCAACGGCATCCGCCGTCGAGCCTAGGAAGGGTTCACTTCCTGTAGACGGACGCGGCGGTGGGGATTCCCCCACCAGGGAACCACGGATTCGCCGGTCGACCGGGGCCATCACCGGCGCGACCGGCGCGGCCTCAGCTCAGCAGCAGCGGCGCCCCCAGCTTGCCGGCGTATTTGGGCCGGTAGCGCTCGACGTCGTAGAGCGCCGTCACGTCGACCTGCCGGGCGCCGCGCTCGCGGTCGGGGAGCTCGACGTGGCTATAGCAGCCGTGGCGCACCGCCACCATGCGGCCGGTGACGCCGTCGCCGATCATGTCGAGGGCGACGTTGGCGAAGGTGGTGGCCACGGTCTGGTCGAGGGCGTCGGGATTGCCGCTCCGCAAGTCGTAGGTCAAGTCGCTGTGCATCGTCTCCTCGCCGGTGCAGCGGTGGATCTCCGCCGCCAGCGACACGCCGATGTCGGGGCGGTGACGCCGGCCGTCGGCGTCGCGCGCCACTTCGCGCTCCTCGTCGCGGCCCAGCCAGGTGGCGCCCTCGGCGGCGATGACGAAGGCGTAGCGACTGGGATTGTTCTCCTTGTCGGAGAGCATCAGCTGGCAGAGGCGCGTCAGCTCGAACGGATGCTCGGGAATGAGGCAGCGGCCGGAGGTGACGTAGCCGGTGTGGAGGGCGGTGAAGCCGGCATCGCGCCCGAAGATGCGGAAGACGCCGATCCGCTCGTGCGAGCCGAGGGTGGTGCGCTGGCGGGTCACCAGGTCCTTGGCGCGGGTGATGGCGGTCGAGAAGCCCAGGCAATATTCGGTGCCCGGCACGTCGTTGTCCATCGTCTTGGGAATGGCGATGAGCTTCACTCCCTCGGACTTCAGGCGCGGCGTCGCCGACAGCGTGCCGTCGCCGCCGATGGTGATCAGGCACTCGATGCCGAGGCGGGCGAGGTTCTCCACCACCACCGGCACCAGGTCGAAGCGGCCGTCCTCGCGGCGGTACTGGTCGGCGAGCGGGACGAGGTGGGGTGGCAGCCGGTCGCCGCGCACCCGCTGCGGGTCGAGCCGCGAGGTATGCAGCATGGTGCCACCCGTGCGGTCGATGGTGCGCACCGACTCACGGGTGAGCGGGCGGGCGTGCTCGCGCTCGTCGGCGGTGCCGGGCCGCAGGTGGGTGAGCCCCAGCCACCCCTTGCGGATGCCCATCACCTCCCAGCCCATCTCGGCGGCCCGATAGACCACCGACTTGATCACCGAGTTGAGGCCGGGGACGTCACCGCCCCCGGTGAGGATGCCAATCCGTCTGGTGCTCATGGGTGGGGAGTTCCTCGCCAGCGAATCATGCCAGGAAGAGGCGCGGATAGCATCCCGTCGCCGCGTCATCGGCGGCGGCAATTCCTACCCTTACGTCGCCTACGCGTCGCGGGATTGCGCGCCCGTCCGCCCGGTGATCCGCCCTCCGCTCAGCGCCCGCCCGCTCAGCGTCCGCCCGCTCAGCTCCCGCCTTGGGCGCCGTATCCCGCCGGCAGCGCCATGCCGAGGTTCCTCACCAGGAACGACCACATGTCGGCGTATTCGCGAATGCTCTTGTCGGTCGGCTTGCCGGCGCCGTGGCCGGCCCGTGTCTCGATGCGGATGAGCACCGGCGCCGGTCCCGCCTGCGCCGCCTGCAGGGCGGCGACGTATTTGAAGCTGTGCCCCGGCACCACGCGGTCGTCGTGGTCGGCGGTGGTGGCGAGCACCGCCGGGTAGCGGATCCCCGCCTTGACGTTGTGGTACGGCGAGTAGGCGTAGAGCGCCTTGAACTGCTGGGCGTCGCTCGCCGAGCCGTAATCGTCGACCCAGAAGCGGCCGGCGGTGAAGTGGTCGAAGCGCAACATGTCCATGACGCCCACCTGCGGCAGCGCGGCGCCGAAGAGGTCGGGGCGCTGGTCGACCACCGCGCCGACCAGCAGGCCGCCGTTGCTGCCGCCC
>DASYUP010000398.1:0-2012 GCA_036001185.1 Thermoanaerobaculia bacterium | reverse complement strand
GGGCTCGTCGAGCTCCTCGAGCTGCTTGGTCGCCGCGTGGACGCGCTGGAAGTCCCAGGCCGCGGGATCGTCGGCCTCCCCCTCGCGGACGCCGTAGAGAAACGACACCACGAAGTCAGTGGCATCGGTGACCTCGTCGATCCCTTCGGCGGCGAGCGCATCGCGGGGCAGCGTCGCCGACAGCAACACCGCCGGCTCGAGCCGGCGGCGCAGGGCGTGGGCCAGCTTGCCGCCGTCTTTGCCCGGCAGGCCGACGAGGTCGAGGTGCCAGCCGGCGACGGCAAAACCGGCATCCTCGGCGCGGCGCGACACCGACTCGAGCGCTGTCGCCAGCGCGCGGGCGGCGGCGTCGGCGTCGCCCAGCGCCAGCGGCCAGTTGCCGCGCACCACCAGGGTGGCCCGGCCGCGCCGCGGCAGCCGCGGCAGCTGCAGCGGCGCGAGCTGAGGCTGGCCACCCTGCCAGTCGAGCTTCGCCGCCTCGACGAACAGCTCGGCGATGCCGCCGCTCTCGAGTCGCGCCAGGTCGGCGATGGTCAGCGGCGGGGCGCTGGCGTCCGTCCACACCGCCGAGTCGGCGGCGCGGGTGTGGGTGCCGCCGCGGTGGCAGCCGACGACCACCAGCAGCAGCGCCAGCGCCACCCGCGAACCTGCCGAGCCTCCCCTGCCGGGCCGCCTTGCGGCCCGCGACCGCCACCCCTTGCTCCCTCTCATGCGGGGATCATTATTACCACTTCGAGCCCGCCACCACTCCGGTTGCGCGCCGTGATGGCGCCGCCGTGCTCCTCGACGATGCGGCGGGTGATCGGCAGCCCCAGCCCGGTGCCGCTGTCGTGGGTGGAGAAATAGGGATCGAAGATGCGCTGCAGCAGGTCCACCGGCACCCCCGAGCCGCGGTCGGCGACGACGATGGCCGCCTCGCCGTCGCGCTGCTCGACCCTCACCTCCACCTCGCCGCGGCCGGCGCTGGCGCGCAGGGCGTTCTCGATCAGATTGCGCACCGCCCGCCGCAGCAGGCGAGCGTCGAAACGCGCCGGCAGCGTTTCGGGCGCGGCCGAAAAGCGCAGCACGACGCCGGCGGGCGAGGCGATGCGGTAGGTCTCCACCACCTCGCGCACCGCGGCGGCAAGATCGCCCGGCTGGGCGTCGAGCCGCGGGATACGGCTGTAGATGGAGAACTCAGAGGCGATCTGCTGCAGCTCGTCGACCTGCTGCAGGATGTTCGCCGCGCAGCGATCGAAGACCTCATCGAAGCGCCCCGGGTCGCGCTGGTGCACCTCGATCAGGTGCTCGGTGGAGAGGCGGATGGGGGTCAGCGGGTTCTTGATCTCGTGGGCGATGATGCGCGCCATCTCCGCCCAGGCCTGCAGCCGTTGCGAGCGCAGCACCTCGGTGGCGTCCTCGATCACCAGCAGCGCGCTGGGCTCGCCGGCGCCGGGCACCGGCACCCAGGCGAGGCGATATTCGCGCTCCTCGCCCTGCCGCTCGAGGCGCACCGTGGCCTCGCGCGGCTCGTCGCTGCCGACCTCGGCGAGGAAGCGCGCCACCGGCGCCAGCGACTCCTCGGCGGTCAGCGTGGCGCGCAGCGGCTCCCCCACCCTGCTGCCCAGCATCTCGACCGCCACCCGGTTGGCGAGTAGTACCCGCCCGCGCTCGTCGAGCGAGACGATGCCCGAGTTGATGTTCTCCACCATGCGCTCGACGACCTGCTTCTCGCGCAGCAGCCGCAGGCGGCCCTCGGCGATGCGCCGCGCCATCTCGTCGATGGCGCCCACCAGCGCCGCGAGCTCCTGCTCGCTGGGCGCCAGCTCCAGGGAGGTGGCGCCGCCGGCGATGCGGCGCGTCCCCTCGACCAGCTCCTGGATGGGCCGGGTGAAAGTGCGCGCGAGGCGAGTGCCGATGGCCGCCGCCACCAGGAAGAGGGCAGCGGTGAGCAGCATGGCGCGCCGCCGCAGCTCGGCGAGCTCGCTCTCCAGCTCCTGCTGCTGGGCGAGCAGCGGCAGCGAGAGGAAGAG
>DASYUP010000397.1:0-8755 GCA_036001185.1 Thermoanaerobaculia bacterium | reverse complement strand
GGTCGCCCGCGAAGGCCGCAAGATCGTCTTCCTGCTTCGCCTGTCGCCGGCGTTCCCCTTCCACCTGCTCAACTACGCCCTCGGGCTCACGCGGGTGCGCTTCCGCGACTACCTCGTCGCCTGCCTGGGCATGCTCCCCGGCACCCTGCTCTACGTCTACTACGGCAAGGTGGTGGGCGACGTCGCCAAGGTCGCCGCCGGCGTACGCGTGCCGCACGACGCCGCCTACTGGGCGCTGCTGGCGCTCGGTCTCCTCGCCACCGTCGTTGTCACCGCCCTCGTCACGCGCACCGCCCGCCGCGCTCTCCTGGAGGAAGTCGAGCATGCTGGCCCCTGACATCCTCTCGCTGGTCGAACCGCTCGACGAGCACAACCGCCGGCTGCTCGAGCAGGTGCACCCCGAGAGGTGGCAGAACCCGCGGCCGGCAGCGCGCTACGACCTGGTAGTGGTGGGGGCCGGCACCGCCGGGCTGGTGTCGGCGGCGGGGGCGGCCGGCCTCGGCGCCCGCGTGGCGCTGGTCGAGCGCCACCTCATGGGCGGCGACTGCCTCAATACCGGCTGTGTGCCGAGCAAGGCGCTCATCGCCGCCTCCCGCGTCTGGCACAGCGCGCGCAACGGCGAGGCACTCGGCGCGCCGCCGACCATCGGCACCGGCGACTTCACCACCGTCATGGAGCGCATGCGCCGGCTGCGCGCCGAGATCGCCGTCAACGACGGCGCACCCCGCTTCAAGGCGCTCGGCATCGACGTCTTCTTCGGTCACGCCCGCTTCGTCGCCGGCAACGCGCTGGAAGTCGACGGCGCACGGCTGGCCTTCAAGCGCGCGGTGTTGGCCACCGGCGCGCGCGCCGCGACGCCGCCGATCCCCGGCCTCGCCGAGGTGGGCTTCCTCACCCACGAGACGGTGTTCTCGCTCACCACCCTGCCGCGACGGCTGGCGGTGATCGGCGCCGGTGCCATCGGCTGCGAGCTGGCCCAGGCCTTCGGCCGCTTCGGCTCACAGGTCACCGTCTTCGACGTGCTGCCGCGGGTGCTGCCCCGCGAGGACGACGACGCGGCGGCGCTCGTCGCCGAGGTGCTGGCGCGCGAGAGCGTGCGGCTCGAGCTCGGCGTGACCCTCGACGAGGTGCTGGCCAAGGGAACTCACAAGATGGTGCGCTTCTCGCGCGCCGGCGTGGCCCCGGCGCCCATCGCCGTCGACGAGGTGCTGGTGGCGGCCGGCCGCGCGCCCAACGTCGCGGGGCTGGGCCTCGAGGCGGCGGGTATCGAGCACGGTCCCAGGGGGGTCAAGGTCGACGAGCGGCTGCGCACCACCAACCCGCGCGTCTTCGCCTGTGGCGACGTCGCCTCGCCGGTGCAGTTCACCCACGCCGCCGACGCCCAGGCGCGCATGGTGCTGCGCAACGCCCTCTTCTTCGGCCGCGGCAAGCTGTCCTCGCTGCTCATCCCCTCCTGCACCTTCACCAGCCCCGAGGTGGCCCACGTCGGGTTGCTGCCCGCCGCCGCCGCGGCCCAGGGCCTGAAGATCCAGACCGTGCGCGTCGAGCTCGCCGATCTCGACCGCGCGCGGCTCGACGGCAAGACCGACGGCTTCCTCAAGCTGCACGTCAAGGCAGGCAGCGACGAGCTGGTGGGCGCCACCCTGGTGGCGGCGCGCGCCGGCGACCTCATCGGCGAGCTCTGTCTGGCGATGCGAGCCGGCGTCGGCCTCAAGACCATCGCCGACACCGTGCACCCCTATCCCACGCAGTGCGAGGTGGTGAAGCGGGCGGCCGACGCCTGGAATCGCACGCGGCTGACGCCGCGGGCAAAGTCGGCCTTCCGCCTCCGCTTCCGAATGCTGAGATAGGGGCCGCGCAGGCCCGATCGGCGCTTCTTACAATGCGGGGTTGCCACGGCCGCTCAACGCAATAGAATGCGGACGCCGGCCCCGGTCGGCTACCTTCTGATGGCAGCTTTCGAAGACGCCAACGAACTCGCCAAGTTCCCCCTCTTCGAGGGGTTGTCGCGCGAGGAGCTCGCGCGGCTCAACGAGCATCTTCGCCGCCGCACCTTCCCCGCCGGCACGCGGGTGATGAGCGCCCAGCAGCCCGGCGAGTCGATCTTCCTGCTGCTCGAGGGGTCGGTGAAGATCCAACTCGATCGCGAGGACGGCACCGAGATCACCCTCGCCCTGCTCGGTCCCGGCGACACCGTCGGCGAGATGAGCCTGGTCGAGCGCGAGGGGCGATCGGCCAACGTGGTGACGCTCGAGGACACCACCTTCCTGTGGATGGACCGCGCCTCGTTCCTCGACTGTCTCCAGTCGATGACCCAGCTCACCTACAACCTGGTGCGCCAGCTGTCATCGCGGCTGCGCCTCGCCAACCAGAAGATCCAGGCGCTGTCGACGCTCGACGTCGCCGGCCGGGTGGCGCGGCAGATCCTCATCTTCGCCGACCAGTACGGCCGCGACGAGACGCAGGGTATCCGCATTCCGGTGCCGCTCACCCAGAGTGACATCGCCGAGATGGTGGGCGCCACTCGCGAGCGGGTCAACCACGCGATGGTGGCGTTCAAGAACGCCGGCGCGCTCTCCGTCGACCCGCAGCACCGCATTACCATCCACTCCCGCCAGGCGCTCGCCGAGCGCTGCCGCTAGCCAGGTTCGGGACCCCGATCCCGCACCGGCGCAGGCCGGCGCTTCCCGCTCCGTGCCCTGTCGCGGGGTGCCTGTTACCCCCTTCACTTCGTTGGGGTGACGCCAGTGACTGCACGCGAGTTGTCAGGGTTCTATCGTGGGTCTTCGATCGCTCCTGCGGGAAGACACTCCTGGAGACCCAGCCATGACCACTCGACAGAACCTGCTGCTACCACTGGCCTTCGCCGGCTCCTTGCTGATGGTTGCCTGCCAGGGTGGCAGCAGCCCCACCGAGACGACGCTGCCCAAGGCGGCGCCCGCCGGCAACGTCAGCGCCGCCGGCAGCGCCGCGACCGCCGACGCCAGCGGCGACGGGCTCGAGCGCGAAGGTCGTCCCGGAGCGCTCCGCGCCTCGCGCACCGCTGCCGCCCGGGCGACGAACCCCGGCGCGCCGGTGGCCCCCGAGGCGCAGCCGGCCGGCGGCACCGAGGCCATCGCCGAGCCGGGACGCGGTAACGGCAATGGCAACGGCGGCAATGGCGGCGGCAACGGCAATGGTCATGGCAACGGGGGCAATGGCGGCCATGGCGGTAGCGGCGACCTGTCGCTGCAGATGCAGCCCGACACCTGGAACACCAACTGGGAGCACTCCCACGGCACCGTCTCGGCGCTGGTGCGCGGTGGCGACATCAGCAAGATCGACAAGAGCAGCATCAAGCTGGTGGGTGACGGCGGCAAGGAGGTCGCTCCCACCCGCGTGCAGACCGCCGGCGGTCAGCTGCGCGCCTTGTTCCTCATGAGCGAGGCGATCGCGGCCATCGACACCACGCAAAGCGATCCCAAGCACAAGGTCACGCTCAAGTTCACCAACGACGGCGCCGCGACGACCCTCGAGGACACCATCCGCGTCGTCGGCCCGCGCGGCGGCGACGACGGCGATGACGACGACGAGGGCGAGATCGAGCTCGAGATCCAGCCCGATACCTGGAACACCAACTGGAGCCACTCGCAGGGGACCGTCTCCGCCCTGCTGCGTGGCGACGTGGCCGACATCGACCTCGACTCGATCGTCCTGGTCGGCGACGGCGGCAAGGAAGTGAAGCCGGTCGACGTCAAGCGCACCGGGCACCAGGTGCGGGCGCGCTTCCCCAAGGCCGACGCGCTGGCGAGCCTCGACGATCCCGACCCGGGCGAGCGGCACGAGGTCAAGGTGAAGTTCACCGTGGCGGGGACGGGTGGCGCCTCCACCGCCAAGGAGCTCACCGACAAGGTGCGCATCGTCGGCCCTGGCGACGACGACTGAAAACGACGAATTCCCAGGTCCTCCCGGCAGTCCCTTCTCCGGCCGCGCTTTCGACGAAGCGCGGCCCTTTTTTTGTCGCCCTTGGTGCGCGCGCCGGCGCTAGGATGCGCGCCATGCGACGAGCGCGGCGGCTGGCATTGGTGGTGGGTTGTGCCCTGGCGGCCTTGCTCGCCGTCATGGTGGTCGCCGCCCTCCGCCTGCCCGCTCCCGCGCCGCCCGCACCACCGCTCTCACCGGCGCCGATCCCCGCCACCGCCGACGTCGTGGCGCGGCTCGCCCAGGCGCTGCGCTTCCGCACCGTCTCCTACGACGACCCGCGGCGCGGCGATCCGGCGCAGCTCACGGCGCTGCAGGGCTTCCTCGAGCGCTCCTTCCCGCGTGTCCATGCGGCGCTCCGGCACGAGGTGGTGGGCGGCCACAGTCTGCTCTTCACCTGGCCGGGCCGTCATCCCGAACGGCCGGCGGTATTGCTGATGGCGCACCAGGACGTCGTACCGGTCGAGGACGAGCGGGCCTGGACCGAGCCGCCCTTCGGCGGCGTCGTCGCCGGCGGGTACCTGTGGGGGCGCGGCGCCCTCGACGACAAGCAGGCGGTGCTCGGCATCCTCGAGGCCTGCGAGACGCTGCTCGGCGAGGGGTTCACCCCCGAACGCACCGTCTACCTCGAGCTCGGTCACGACGAGGAGGCGGGCGGTCGCGGCGCCCGGCAGGTCGCCGAGCTGCTGGCAGCGCGGCGGGTGCATCTCGCCTTCGTGCTCGACGAGGGCGGCTTCTACACCGAAGGCCTGTTCCCCGGCCTGCGCGTGCCGGCGGCGCTCATCGGCATCGCCGAGAAGGGCTACCTCTCGCTCGAGCTCGAGGCGCGGGGCGAGGCGGGCCACTCCTCACGGCCACCGGCGCGCATGGCGATCGGAGCGCTGGCGCGGGCGCTCGACCGGCTCCAGACCCATCCCTTCCCTCCGCGGGTCGATGGCGCCACCCGCGCCTTGCTCCAGGCGCTCGCACCCCACCTCCCGTTCGGGCAGCGTCTGGCGATGGCCAACCTGTGGCTGCTCGAGCCGCTGGTGGCGCGCGGGCTGGCCGCCGATCCCGACTCGGCGCCCCTCGTGCGCACCACCACCGCGCTCACCGTCGTGCGCGGCGGAGACAAGGACAACGTGCTGCCGGGCCGGGCCCGCGCGGTGGTCAACTTCCGCCTGCTACCAGGAGAGACTCCGGCCGGCACGCTGGCGCGCGCGCGACGCATCGTCGGCGACCCGCAGGTGCGCATGCGCCCGCTGGCGGCGGCGGCCGCGGCCGGCGAATCGCCGCAGCCGCGGGCCATCGCGCCGCCGCCGGTCTCGCGCGTCGGCTCGCCGGGCTGGCGGGTGGTGGCGCGCGCCACCGAGGAGGCCTGGGGTGGCGGCGAGCTCGTCGTGGCGCCCTGGCTCCTCACCGGCGCCACCGACGGGCGCTGGTTCGTGCCGCTGGCCGACGATGTCTACCGCTTCACCGGCTTCACCATCCGGCAGGCTGACAAGGCGCGCTTCCATGGCGTCGACGAGCGCATCGCCGTTGCCGACTACCGGCGGGCGATCGCGGTCTACTACTTCGTGCTGCGCGGCCTCGACCGTCTCGGCGGCTGAACATTCCTAGCGTGCATAGCCCAGCGCGCGGAGCGATTGGATCTCTTCCGGCGACAGCTCGCGCGCCGCGTTGCCCTGGCCGGTGTGCAGCAGGGCAAGCAGCTGCGGCCGCAGCAGCTGCCGGAAGCGCGCCGTGAGCTCGGGGTGGAGGACGGCGAGGTTGTGGCGCTCCCGCGGATCGCGGATCACGTCGTAGAGCTCCTCAATGTCGTTGGCGCGGAGGATGTAGCTCCATGGCCCTTACTCGAGCAGCGCCGAAGGAAGGCCGTAGAGGTTTCCTCCCGCCGTGTAAGCGACCGGGGGCGGGTCGGCTGACGTCGGCGCAGCGAGCGACGCCACGAGCGATCGGCCGGTGCCGGCAAACTTGCTCTCTGGCTGCGGCAGCCCACTCCAATCGAGAAGGGTCGCCCCGACGTCGACGATCCCAGCGAGGGTCTCCACGCGCCGACCCGTCGGCACGACGCCTCGGCCCCAGAAGACCAGCGGCACCCGCGTCACCTCGCAGTAGTAGTCGTGGCCGTGCTCGAAGTGGCCGTGGTCCCAGAACTCCTCACCGTGATCGGCGGTGAGCGCCACCACCAGCGGTCTACCGACCGGCCGGCGGCGCAGGGCGGCGAACAGCCGACCCACGTGCCGGTCGGTGTAGGCCACCTCGCCGGCGTAGTAGCTCGCCAGGCGCTCGCGATCCTTGGGGCCGAGCCAGAGCATGCCGCTGCGGACCAGCTCCGAGCTGCCGAACACCTCACCGACGACGGTGCCATCTGGCAGCAGCGGGGGCGGGGTCTGGCGCATCATGTCCATCTCGTCCGCGGGATCGAGCCGTGCCGGATCGCGCTGGTAGGGGACATGCGGGTCGATGTAGTGGGCCCAGAGAAAGAGCGGCGCCGGGTCCTTCTCCGCCAACCAGGCCAGCGCCCGATCGGTGACGCCGGCCGCCCGCGGGTCACCCCACCGCTCGGCGGGCACGAACGCCAGTATGAGACGGGTGAGGGGAAGGTCGCGCAGGATGCCGGCGAAGCCGTAGCCGAAGCTCGGGTTCACGTATTCGTCGAAACCCTGGGCCATGCCCGAGCCGGGGGAGAGGAAGCCATTAGCGATCACCGCCCGCGTGCGGTAGCCGGCCGCCGCGAAGCGCTCGGCGAGGGTGGTGAAGGAGCCGCCGAGCGGCGAGCGCTCGAAGGTAGGTCCCGCGGCGAGCGGCCGGCCGGCATCGTGGCGCACCACGGGCAGCCCGGTGAGCAGCGAGGCCACGCTGGGCGTCGTCCAGGGGCTCGCCGAGACGGTGCGTGCGAAGACCACCCCCTCGGCGGCGATGCGATCCATCTCCGGCGTGATCGAGGGAGCGCGGCCGTAGGCGCCGAGATGGTCGGCGCGCAGGGTGTCGATGGAGACCAGCACCACGTCGGGCCGCCGGTCGGGGCCGCCGGCACCACGGGCCCGCGACGGCTCGCTGCGCGAGGCCTTCGCGGGCTGGTCGGAGGACGAGCTCCCACCCGGTCCTGGCCAGGGCAGGAGTGAAGCAACGGTTAGGGCAACCGAGAGCCAGCACCAGGTCAGCAGCCACCGCCGCGGCGGCTGCAGGTACGACGCCGTGAGGCCGATCGGCAACGCGACCGCAAGCGCGAGCCAGTCGGACGGCGCCGGCGGGAGCCACTGCGCGGCGAGCAGGTCGGCGATGGCCCACGCCGCCACGGTGGCAGCCAGGCCGAAGCAGACGGCCCAGCTGGCCCGTAGCCGATCGCCGGCGCGCTGTGCCGGGTGGTACCGGCGCAGGAGCAGCGCCAGCGGCAGCAGGACGAGCATCGTCACCAAGGCCACCATCAGCGCAAGGCGGGAGAAACCGACGGCTGTCGCTGGATCGATTGAAACTCTGATTGCGCACGATGAGAACGAACGCCTGCGCCAGGGCGAGAAACGTGGTGGCGCCCACGGCCGCCAGGAGCAGCGGCAGGCGCGGTCGCTTCGGCAGTGCGGGTGTATCGGAGAGCGCAGATCCTGCGTTGGCGGCCATTCAACCCTCCGAGTCGACCCCCGCGCATGGGGAAGAGCTCAGAAGCGTATACCGAACCCGACGGAGCCAATGTCCGAGTCGCGCAAGGCTACGTGGTTCGTGGCCAGGAAGCGGTGGCGGATCTCCGGGCGCAACAGCAACCGGCGGCCGAGGCGGATCTCGAAGGCGACTCCCGCGTTCAAGCCGAGGACCCCTCCCTCGTCCAGGTACTCCTCGCTGGAATCGAAGTGGGCCGCGGTAGGCCCCGCGAAGCCGAGAACCCGCACGCGATCGTTGACCCTCCAGGCCCGCTCGAACGCGACGTCGACGAAGACCTTGTCCAGCGACGCGTATCCGGGCACGTGCTCCGGCGTGCCGCGAGGCGGCGGCCGACCTCGGGCGCCACCGTCGGGCCGAGCAGCCGGTGGTGTCGGCAGAAGCGCACGCCCGCTGGCGCTAACCGGGCGCCGGCGCCTGCTCGCGGGCGTAGAGCTCGGCGCTCCAGACGCGGTCATCAGCCTCGAACTCGCACACCATGCGCGTGCGGTCGCGTGACAGGTAGCTGCGCATCCGGGCGCCGTGCGCCTCGAGACAGGATCGGGCCGTTGCGCGGACCCGCCTACAGCGGCGGCGGCGCGTCCTTGCGCCGCGCCCGCTTGGCCCGCGACCAGTCGCGGTTCATCCAGCCGATGAAGTCGATGGAGACTTGCTTCGGGCAGACCGCCTCGCACTCGCGGAAGTTGCTGCAGGTGCCGAAACGCTCCTGCTCCATTCGCGCCACCATCGTCTCCACCCGCAGCAGCCGCTCGGGCTGGCCTTGCGGCAGCAGCGCCAGGTGCGACACCTTCGCCGCGGTGAACAGCTGCGCCGCACCGTTGGGACACTGCGCCACGCAGGCGCCGCAGCCGATGCAGGCGGCGGCCTCGAAGGCGCGATCGGCGTTGGGCTTGGGGATGGGGAGGGCATTGGCGTCCGGGGCGCTGCCGGTGTTGACCGCGACGTAGCCGCCGGCCTGGATGATGCGGTCGAAGGCCGAACGGTCCACCACCAGGTCGCGCACCACCGGGAAAGCCACCGCGCGCCAGGGCTCGAGCCACAGCTCCTCGCCGTCGCCAAACTCGCGCATGTGCAGCTGGCAGACGGTGGTGGCGCGGCGCTGACCGTGGGCGACGCCGTTGATCATGAAGCCGCAGGTGCCGCAGATCCCCTCGCGGCA
>DASYUP010000396.1:0-3004 GCA_036001185.1 Thermoanaerobaculia bacterium | reverse complement strand
GTTTTGCGGCGGCTTGGCGTGACGATGGCACCCTCGTCTTCGCATGGGTGGTCGAACCGCCCGTTCGGCTGGGGCGGCCACCCGGAACGTGGCAGCTACTGGTGCGCTCCTTCGCTGACAGCCGCCCGCTGGGTCCGGCGCTGCGAGTTGCGAGCGTCAAGGACCGCGAGGGATTCGCTCTGATCCTGTCCAGTATCGCCGTCGACCCTGCGGGGCGCGTGCTGATCGCTTGGCTGGACTACGAAGCCCTCCATGCCAGCACCGCGTGGGCACAGCTCGTCTCGCCTCGCGGAACGGCGAGCGGCGCGAGGTTCGCCGTCGCCTCGCCGGAGAGCGCCGAGCATGCCTTCGCGTTTTGTGCGAACGCCGCGTGGTCCGGAGAGGCGTGGCTCGTGGCTTGGGCTGCCGCCGACAAGCCGTTTGTCGACCAGCGCTCGAACCGGTCGTTCCTGCGACGCTTCTCGGGACGCTGACCACCAAGCCTGCCGGCGTCCCGGCACCTCATCCCCCGGCGACTCGCGCGCCCAGGCTCTGACTTACGTGGCGGGTGGGCTAGCTAGGCCCCTCCGACGCCGCGCCTCGGCGCTCGGTGCTCCGCGCCGGACCGGCGGTCATCGGCTCGAAGGTCGGCCAGCCCGACTTCACGCACGTCGTGCGGGACCGCGTCGACGGGCGCGGGCTCTCGGCAGCGAGCGGGGTGGCCGTCGACCGCACACGGACGCCGAACGGCCGCGATGAGAGGGGCCCCTACTTCGCGGATCGCTCCTTGGTAATACACGCGCGTTTCGCCCGGCCTCTGGAAGTTGCCGATACTGGGCAACGAGGCTGGTTGGACAGCGGGCGGCGCCCTCTAGACCTGCCAGCCAACTCGGCGGCTAGAGAGGGGGGACCAGTTCGCGGCGAGCGCCGAGTCGATGCTAGAGCTGGCGCCGCGGTAGTCGCGCCTCTGGTTGACGGAGAAGGAAGGCTGTCGTCGAATGGACCAGCTATATGATCGCGGCCCCATGAAGCGTCGCATCCTCCACGGGCTCGTGGCCGGCCTGCTCGCGCTTGCCGCCGCGCCCGCCACGGCCGTGTTGTGTGCGATCGACCAGGTGCCGGCGGCGACCCTGCTCGTCCCCTTCTTCGAGGTGGACCTCGACAACTTCAGCGGCGTCACCACCGTGGTGGCGATCACCAACACCGCCTCCACCGCCCACGTCGCCCACGTCACGCTGTGGACTGACTGGGGCATCGGCGTGTTCGCCTTCGACGTCTACCTCACCGGTCACGACGTGCAGGTGATCAACCTGCGCGACCTGTTCAACGGCTTCATCCCGCGCACCGCCTCGCGCGGCCAGGACCCCGCCGACATCGTCAGCCCGCAGGGGCCCCGCTCGGACGACGACAACTTCGCCAGCTGCGCCGGGATCCTGCCTCCACCCAACCTGCCGCAGTCGATCACGGACCACCTGCGGGCGTCGCTCACCGGCGGGCCCAGCGCGATGCTGGGAGGGAAGTGCAGCGGTTCGGCGCGCGGCGATAGCGTGGCGCATGGCTACGTCACGGTCGACGTCGTCAACGGCTGCACGCTGCGCCTGGCAACCGACGTTGGCTATTTCGAGACCGACACGAGCATGGCGAACGTGCTCACCGGCGACATGATGGTGGTCTCGCCGGCGGCCGGCACGCTGTTCTCGTACCCGGTCGTCCACCTCGAGGCGGGCGCCCTTCCGCCTGGCTCGCGCTCGTTCTACGGGCGCTACGTAGGCGACTCGGGGCTCGACGGGCGCGAGCCGCTGCCTTCCACCTACGCCGTGCGCTACCTCGGCCCAGCTCCCGCCGCGGACAGCGAGCTGCTGGTGTGGCGCGAGAGCCCTATCGGCTCGCCGGCGACCTGCGGCAACAGCCCGGCCTGGGCGCCGCTTCCCACTCCCGCGGTAATGCTCCTCGACGAGGCGACGCAAACAACCTACGCGGCGGCGTCGCTGCCCTTCGCCGCCGGCGTGCTCGGCCTCCACGCCGGGCTCGCCAACCCGTTCGACCGCGGCCTGGCGATCCTCCGCCTCGACCACGGCCGGTTCGCCGGGCGGCCGGCGCAGGGCTTCGTGCTGGCGCGTTCGTCCCAGGGTGCGCTCGACCACAGCGTCGAGGCCCTGCAGCTGGAGGACAACTGCACCGGGGCACGCTTCCCGTTTATCTTCGCCGATGGCTTCGAGGCCGGCCTGTCCGTGTGGTCGTGGGCGACGCCGTGAGCCGCCTGCGCCCGAAGCGCCCCGGCCGTCGCGGCCTGCTCGTCGCGCTGCTGCTGTCGCTGCTCGGCGCCGCGGCGCGGCCGGGTGCGGCGGCGCTGTGCGCCATCGACGCGGTCCCGGGAGCGACGCTGCTCTACCCCTTCTTCGAGGTCGACCTCGCCGACCGCCAGGCGCGCGACACGGTAATCTCAGCGGAGAACACCGGCACCTCGCCGGTCGTCGCCCACGTCACACTGTGGACCGACTGGGCCATCCCGGTGTTCGCGTTCGACGTTTACCTCGCCCCGCTCGACGTGCAGCGGGTGAGCCTCGCCGAGCTGATCCTCGACGGCCGCCTGCCGGCGACCGGCAGCGCGGTGAGCCCACGCGGGCGGCTCTCCGGTTTGCCGGTCGCCTTCCCCGGCTGCAACAACGGCACGACGCCCGGCGCGGCGCCGGTGTACGCCGATCCCGCCTTGCCGGTGGCGCTGCGCAACCATCTGCAGTCGCAGCTCACCGGCCACGCCTCGCCGCTCACCGGACAGTGTGCCGGCGAGAACCGCGGCACCGCCATCGCCCGCGGCTACGTCACCATCGACGCCAACGACCAGTGCACGCTGTTGTTCCCCTCCGACGCCGGCTACTTCGCCGGCAACGGCCCGACGACGCGCCGTAACGTGCTCGCCGGCGATTTCGCGGTGACGCGGCCCGGTGGCCTGCACGTCTGGTCGTTCCCTGCCGTCGCCCTCGAGGCAGCGCCAGAGGGCTCGCCGCTGCCCGGCAGTCGCACC
>DASYUP010000395.1:0-12077 GCA_036001185.1 Thermoanaerobaculia bacterium | reverse complement strand
TCGATCCCGCCAGCACTCCGGCCGAGGTGATGCTGCAGTGGTACGACGGCAGCTGGGAGCATCGCGCCTACTGGGGTGCCAACGCGATCGGCTTCGGTGTCGACGGCACGAACGGTCGCCGCTTCATGGGGCCGTTGCCCGCTACCGGACAGTGGGTGAGGCTCGAGGTGCCAGCGAGCCTCGTGGGTCTGGAGGGAAGGACCCTCAACGGGATGGCTTTCTCCCTGTCGCAAGGCAGGGCCACCTGGGATCACGCCGGCAAGGGGCGGCATTACGATCCGGCGAGCACGCGCACGGTGAGCGTCGACGTGGTGACCGTCGACCGCGAGGCGGTGGCGCCCGCCGATTACCAGGCGGTGTCGACGACGCTCACCTTCGCGCCCGGAGAGATCGCCAAGACGGTGACCGTCGACGTCGTCGGCGAGAAGCTCGAGGAGCCCGACGAGACCTTCCTCGTCCGCCTGCAGCACCCGGTCAACGCCGCTCTCGCCCGCGGCGAGGCGGTGGGCACCATCCTCGACGACGACGTCTTCACCATCGACGCCGTCGACGTCTACCTGGTGGAGAGCAAGCCGCAGGCGCTGCTCAAGCTGCAGCTCAACCGCGCCAGCGAGGATGCGGTGAGCGTGCGCGTCGCCACTGCCGACGACGTCGCGGTGAACGGTCAGGACTACAGCAGCGTCGCCCAGACGGTGACCTTCGCGCCCGGCAGCCGCGAGCAGGTGGTGCCCCTGCCGCTGCTCGACGACGCCGTCCAGGAAGGTCCCGAGCGCTTCTGGGTGGACCTCTCCGAGCCCGCCGGAGCGCACCTCGCGCGCGCTCGCGTCGGCGTCTACCTGCTCGACGACGAGAAGCCGGCGAGCTACCTGCTGGCGACGACCATCCGCGACTTCAAGTACCCGCACCCCGACATCCACAACTGCGGCAGCGTGCCGCGGCCGGCGGTGATCCTCGGCGCTGACGGCAAACTGGCCTACGGCTCGGGCGGCACCGGAGCGGCCAACTTCGGCCAGTGGTATCGCGACACGCCGGGCGTCAACCTCAAGGCCGACTACGACATCAACTTCACCAAGAACGGCGCCAACTTCGAGTACTTGCAGAGCAGCAACTTCTTCCCCATCGACGGCAAGCTCTACGGCAACGAGGGCGGTGGCAGCCGCAACTTCCAGTTCACCACCGAGATGCACGCCTGGTTCACCTACGAGCCCGGCGCCACCTTCTTCTTCGGCTCCGACGACGACGGCTGGTGCTTCGTCAACAACCAGCTGGCCATCGACCGGGCGGCCTGCCACGGGTTCAGCGCCGTGTCGCTGACCCTGTCCAACATCGCCGCCACCTTCGGCCTCGTGCAGGGGGAGTCCTACCGCGTCGACTGCTTCCAGGCCGAGCGCGGCCAGGGCGTCTCCGGCTTCTACGTCCAGACGCCGCTCTACCTCCAGCAGTTCGACGCCGGCACGTTGCAGATCGAGCCCACCGATCTGCTGGCGGCGGAGGGCACCAACGCGGCGCTGCAGGTCAAGCGCCTCGGCGGCGCCTTCGGCACCGTGCAGGCCGCGCTGGCGACCAGCGGTGGCACGGCGACCCCCGGCGCCGACTACACGCCGCTCGACACCACGGTCTCCTTCGCCCATGCGGATCGCGCCGCCAAGAACGTGACGCTCCCGATCCTCGACGACGTCGCCACCGAGCCCGACGAGACGGTCGACGTGGCGATCACCAGCGCCGCGCCGGCCTCGAGCCTCACTGCCTTTTCGCGCTCCACCGTCACCATCGCCGACGACGAGTCGCTGCCGGTGCCGGAGCTGTACCCCGCCACCGTGCCAGAAGGGAGCCGCGGTGAGGAGGTCCTACTCGTCGGCCTCCGCCTGGCCGGCGAGAACCGGCACGGCGCCACCGTCAACTTCGCGACCGTCGACGGCACCGCCATCGCCGGCAGCGACTACCGCGCCACCTCGGGCACCCTGCAGTTCGCCCCCGGCCAGACGCTCAAGTACCTCGAGATCTCGGTCATCGGCGACACCCAGTCGGAGGGCGACGAGTGGCTGGAGCTGGCGCTCTCGGGTTCGGGCTACCGGCCGGTCGGCAACCTGCGCCTGCAGCTGGCCGACGACGACCGTTGCGGCGCCGCGGCGGTGATCGTCAACGGCGACTTCGAGCAGCCGGTGGTGGCGGGCCAGCCGCCGGGCTGGACCGCGGTCTATGGCACCTGGGCCAACTACTCGAGCTGGAGCGCCCTCAACGTCTACGCGTCCAACAGTCCGGGCGGCGAGATCTACCAGGACGTCGACCTCTCCGGCTTCGCGCAGTTCATCGACCGCGGCCAGCAGCGCTTCGCCTTCCGCGTCGACCTGGCGACCTGGGGAGCCGAGGTCCCCAGCGACACCGGCCGCTACGTGCTGGAGCTCCGCGACCAGTCGAAGGCAACAGTGCTCGCCAGCTTCGACTCGCAGGAGGCGACCAAGGGGACCAACTGGGCCGTCCTGTCGACGGTGATGACGGCGCCGCCCAACTCCCGCTGGGCCCGCGTGCGGCTGATCAACAAGCGCTACACCGGCGCCGACACCAACGCCCACTTCGATCGCGCCACGCTCCTGGGACTCGCCGTGCCCTCGCTGGTCGCCGCCGACGCCACCTTCAACGAAGGGCAAGCGGGTCCGACGGCGGCCAACATCCCGGTAAGCATGACCTGCGCCGCCACCGGCGCCGTCAGCTTCGACTACGCCACCGCCGACGGTACGGCCCGCGCCGGCCAGGATTACGACACCGGCATCGGCACCATCACCATCCCCGCCGGCTCGACGGCGACGACCATTCCGCTGCGCGTGCTCGGCGACACCGTCTCCGAGGGCAACGAGACCTTTTTCGTCCGCCTCGAGGGCTCGCAGGGAGCGGTGGTGCCGCGGCCGCAGCTCGTGGTGACCATCGTCGACGACGAGACCCGGCTGTCGATCGCCAACGGCTCGAAGAACGAGGGTGACGAGGGGGGCTCGCTGCTGCAGCTGACAGTGACGCTCGACAAGGCGATCAGCTTGCCGGTCACCGTCGACTACGCCACCGAGGACTACTCGGCGCTCGCCGGCGAGGACTACGTGGCGACCTCCGGCACGCTCACCTTCGCTCCCAACGAGACCGCGAAGACGGTCGCCGTCGAGATCCTCGGCGACAGGAAGGTCGAGCCCGACGAGGAGCTCTTCGTCGTCCTGTCCAACCCCAACAACGCCGCCATCGCGCAGGGGCGCGCCTCGGCCAAGATCAAGCAGGACGACATCGAGATCTCGATTTCCGACGTGCAGCTAAGCGAGGGCAACAGCGGGCAACGCGACGCCGTCTTCGACGTCCGTCTGTCCGCGGCCTCGACGCAGACGGTGACGGTCGTCTACCAGACGGTCGACCTGCTGGCGGTCGCCGGCCAGGACTACCTCAGCCGCTCGGGCACGCTCTCCATTCCAGCCGGCACCACGCTCACCACCATCAAGGTGCCGGTGCTCGGCGACACCGTCGCCGAGGGGAGCGAGACCTTCACGCTGCGGCTGTCGCAGCCTACCAACGCCGCCCTCGGCCGCGCCGAGGCGACCGGCTTCATCCTCGACGACGACGACTGCCCGAGCGTCAACCTGCTGGCCAACCCCGGTGGCGAGCAGGTGACGAGCGGCGAGATCACTTACTGGCGCGAGGTGCAGGGCACCACCTGGGGCATCCGCACCAGCAGCCCCTCGCCCTTCGAAGGAGGCAGCTACTTCGCCGCCGGCAGCGACGCCAACGCCGAGCTGGCGCAGGACGTCGACGTCTCCGCCTTCGCTTCCTGGATCGATGCCGGCCTGCAGCGCTTCTCGTTCGAGGGCTACCTGCGCTCGGGCGGCTCGCCCCCCGACCAGGCGCGCATCGTCGTCGAGTACCGCGACGCCGCCAACGGCACCGCGCTCACGAGCTACGACTCCGGCGCCTTCATCGACGACACCACCTGGCGCTACGTCAGCGACCTCTCGGTGGCACCGGCCGGCACGCGCTGGATCCGCGTCCGTCTCATCGGCGTGCGCCAGCGCCCCTCGGGCTTCAACTTCGCCTTCTTCGACGCCCTCTCGCTGCGCTCGCTCGGCACGCCGATCGTGCTGCTGCCCGACCGCGAGATCGTCGAGGGCGACGAGAGCAACGTCACGCTGCCTTACGACCTGCGCCTCTCCTGCGCCAGCGGGCGGCAGGTGAGCCTCAGCTTCACCACCGTCGACGGCAGCGCACGCGCCGGCTCCGACTACGCGGCGACCGCCGGCGCGCTGACCTACACGCCGGGCGAGTCCACCAAGACCGTGCCCATCCTGACCTACGGCGACTTCCTCAACGAGATCCGCGAGACCTTCCGCCTCGAGATCACCGACGTGGTCAACGCGGTGGTGCTCGACCGCGACGCCACGATCACCCTCAGCGACGCCGACCTCGGCACGCCGGTGCGCGGCACCACCCGCATCTACACCCTCGACCAGGACTTCGACCTCGGCTTCACCGTCGGCCTCAACCACGACGGGCCGCACGATCAGCTGCAGCTCGATGCCCAGGGCGGCACCTTCCCGTTCCTCTGGGTCGCCGCCTCGGCGCGCGGCACCATCCTCAAGATCGACACCCGCAGCGGCCAGATCTTGGGCGAGCTGTCGACCAACCCCGATAACCGCCCCTACCCCGACCCGTCGCGCACCACGGTGTCGTTCGACGGCAGCGTCTGGGTGGGCAATCGCGGCGAGAGCTCGGTGGTGCACGTCGGCCTCGCCGAGCTCGGCCAGTGCATCGACCGCAACGGTAACGGCACCATCGAGACCTCGACCGGCTACGGCAACGTGCGGCCCTGGCCGAACGCGCTGGGAGCAGACACCAACGGCGGCGTCAGCACCGCCGCCGACGAGTGCATCCTCAACTACGTCAAGGTCCGCATGTCCATCCCGCGCCACGTCTCCGTCGATCGCGACGGCAACATCTGGGTGGGTGGCTACGCGGGTGCCTGCTCGAGTTGCTTCGACTACCTCGACGGCAGGACTGGCGCCACGCTGCGGCAGGTCAACATGCCCTGCGGCGGCTACGGTGGTTTCATCGACGGCAAGGGCATCCTCTGGTCGTCGAACCTCGGCGGCGTGCTGCGTTGGGATCCCGCCCAGCCGACGTCGTCGGCCCGTTGCCTCGACGTACCGGGCGCCTACGGCGTCGCGGTGGGTGGCGACGGCAACGTCTACGCCAACGACCACACCAACAACCGGATATGGAAGCTGGCGCCCGACGGCACCGTGCTCACCTCCTTCCCACGCGGCAGCGGCTGCGGCCAGGGCCTGGCGGTCGACGCCGGCGAGCACATCTGGTCGAGCTCCAGCCGCTGGTGCTCGGGAACACAGATCAGCCACGTGCGCGGCGACGGCACCTTCATCGGTACCCTCGACAACGTGCCCACCGGCAGCACCGGCATCGCCGTCGACGACGTCGGCAAGATCTGGGCGGCCTCCGACCAGGCCAACAAGGTCTTCCGCATCGATCCCACCAAGGGGCCGATCGGCGCCGACGGCGCCAGCCGCGTCGGCGAGGTCGACCTGGTGATCGACATCCCCGGGGCGAACGCTTACAACTACAGCGACATGACCGGCTTCCAGGCGCTGCGGCACACGCTGCGGCAGGGGAGCTGGTCGACCATCCAGGACGCCGGCCTGGCGGGCGCCGAGTGGGGAGTGGTGAGCTGGAACACCGAGCCGCAGGCGAGCTTGCCCGCCGGCAGCGCGATCCTCGTCGAGGTGCGCACGGCCGAGAAGGTCTCGGCGTTGGGCGGCGCCAGCTGGCAGACGGTGACGAGCGGCGTCCGCTTCCAGCGCTTCGGGCGCTACCTCCAGGTGCGGGTCACCGAGCGCCTGGGCACCGCGACGGTAAGCCCCGTGCTCTCCGACTTGCGCATTGGCATCGAGGAGCCCGAGGTGCGGGTGAGCGACGTGACGGTGAGTGAGGGCAACAGCGGCACGACGCCGGCAGCCTTCGTGGTCACGCTCTCCGAGGCGGTCGGCCACTCCGTCACTCTCGGCTACCGGACGGTGGGTGTCAGCGCCACCGCCGGGGTGGACTTCACGGACACTACGGGGACCATCGTGGTGCCCCCCGGCACGACGACCGTCACGATTCCGGTGCCCGTGATCGGCGACACCGTCGACGAGGACGACGAGACCTTCACGCTGGAGCTGACGTCGGCGCTCGGCGGCAAGCTGGTGGATGCGAGCGGCGAGGGCCACATCCTCGACGACGACACGCGCGTTCAGGTCACGGCGACCAAGGTGGCCGCGCTCGCCGACGACCGCGACGGCAACGGCGTGGTCACCCCCGGCGACGTGCTCGAGTACACGATCGCCATCCAGAACGTGAGCGGCGGCGCGCTCGCCGCGCCGACGTTCGACGACACCGCGCCCGCGGGCACGCAGATCGTGCCCGGGTCGGTGACGACGAGCGCCGGCTCCGTGGAGAGCGAGTCGCCGCTGCGCGTCGCGTTGGGCGCCATGGCTGCTGATGCGACGGCGACGATCAGGTTCCGCGTCGAGCTGGCAGTGCCTTGGACGGCGGGAGCCGCGGTCGTCAACCAGGGCCGCGTCAGCGGCCTGCCCACTCCGCCGGTGCTCACCGACGACCCGGCGCTGCCGGGAGCGGAGGACCCGACGGTGACGGCGGTCGCCGCCGTGCCGGTGCTCGCCGCCAGCAAGAGCGACGAGTTGCTGACCGACGTTGACGGCGACGGCCGGCCCAGTCCGGGCGACGTGGTCCGCTACCGGCTGACGATCACCAACACGGGAACAGTGGCGGCCACCCAGGCCGTGCTGCAGGACGTCGCTCCCGCCAACACCTCGATGGTCGCCGGCTCGGCGGTGACGAGCCAGGGCACCGTCGCCAGCGAGAGCCCGCTGCGGGTCGAGCTCGGCACGCTGGTGCCGGACGCGCGCATCACAGTGAGCTTCGCCGTGCGCGTCGACCTGCCGGTGGCGACCGGCGTCGAGGAGATCTCCAACCAGGCGTCGCTCACCAGCGCCGAGCTGCCGGCGGTGCTCAGCGACGACCCGGACGTGCCGGGGCGGCAGGACTCCACCGTCACCGCCATCGCCGCCGCGCCCAAGCTGGTCGCCAGCAAGACCGACGAGCTGGCGGTGGACGCCGACGGCGACCACCGCGCCTCGCCCGGCGACACCCTCGCCTACGGGGTGCGGGTGCGCAACAACGGCAACACGGCGGCGACGGGCGTCGCCATCGCCGACTCGATCCCCGAGAACACGACGCTGGTGCCGGGCTCGGTGACGCTCTCGGCCGGCACCCTCCGCGGAGTGGACCCGATCGCCGCCGACATCGGCGAGATCGCCGCCGGTGCCGAGGTGGTGCTCGCCTTCCGCGTGCGCATCGTCTCGCCCGTCGAGCCCTGGGTGCGCGAGGTGGTGAACCAGGCGGCGGTGACCAGCGCCGAGCTGCCCGAGCTGCGCAGCGACGACCCCGATCTGCCGGGCGTCGCCGATCCCACCGCGACCCCGGTGGCGGCGGCGCCGGTGCTCGCCCTCGCCAAGACCGACACGCTGTACACCGATCCCAACAACGACGGCTATGCCTCGCCGGGCGAGATGGTCCTCTATCAATTGACGCTCGCCAACACCGGCAACACCGCCGCCACTGTGGTGGCGCTCACCGACGCGCTGCCGCCGTTGGCCACCCTCGAGCCGGGCACGGTACAGACCTCGCAGGGGACGGTGCGCTCGCAGGAGCCGATCGAGGTCGCCCTCGGCACGGTAGCGGCGGGCGCCACCGCCACGGTGTCGTTCCGCGTCCGCATCGCCGACCCCTTCCCGGCCGGCGAGAGCGAGCTGGTCAACCAGGCGAGCGTCACCGCCGAGGAGCTGGCAGCGCTCGGAAGCGACGACCCCAGCACGCCCGAGCCCCTCGATCCCACGCGCACGCCGGTGATCCGGCTGGTCGACGTCACGGTCGGCGACGTCTCCGTCGCCGAGTCGGCGGGCAGCGCGGTCTTCCCGCTAACGCTCTCCGCCCCCAGCAGCGTGCCGGTGAGCGTGGCTTACAGCCTCGCCTCCGGCTCGGCGACGGCCGGAGTCGACTTCACCGCCGCGAGCGGCACCCTTACGATCCCCGCCGGGCAGACGCAGGGCACCATCGAGGTACCGGTCCTCCCGGACACCCTCGACGAGCCGGACGAGACCTTCCTCCTCACGCTCGCGAGCCCGGCCGGCGCGCGGCTCGCCGACAGCGAGGCGGTGGGCACGATCGTCGACGACGATGCACCACCGGCGCTCGCCATCGGCGACGTCACCGTTACCGAGGGTGACGCCGGCACCACAACGGCCACCTTCACGCTGACGCTGTCGGCGCCGAGTGCCTTCACCGTCGAGGTCGCCTACACCACGGCGCCCGCTACGGCCGACGGCACCGACTTCCGGGCGGCCAGCGGCACCGTGTCGTTCGCGCCGGGCGAGGTGGCCCGCACGGTGTCGGTCGACGTGCTCGGCGACCTGCTCGACGAGGACGACGAGACTTTCACGCTGCGGCTCGGCGACCCGCGGCAAGTGGTGCTGGCGCGCGACGCCGGAACCGGCACCATCCTCGACGACGACGCGCCGCCGGCATTGACGGTGGCCGACGTCACGGTCGACGAGGGAAATAGCGGCAACGTCGAGGCGCGCTTCGCGGTGAGCCTGTCGGCCCCAAGTGGCCGCGAGGTGCGAGTGACGTTCACGACGGTCGGCGTGGAGGCCACGGCGGGCGCCGACTTCCAGGCCGTCGCCGGCGAGCTCGTGTTGCCCGCCGGCGCGACGACGGGCGTCGTCGCCGTGCCGGCGATCGGAGACCTCCTCGACGAGCCCGACGAGCGCTTCGAGCTGCGGCTTGCGAGCGAGGTCAACGTCACTCTCGCCGATGCGATCGCCGTCGGCACCATCCGCGACGACGACGCACCGCCCGAGCTGTCGATCGGCGACGTCAGCGTGCACGAGGGGAACACCGGCTTCACCACCATCGAGGTCCCGCTGCGCCTCTCGGCGGCGAGCGGCCAGGTGGTGAGCGTCGCCTTCAGCACTGCCGACGGCACGGCCATCACCCCAGACGACTACCTGAGCACCGGCGACACGCTGCTGATTCCGGCCGCCACCACACAGGCGGTGATCGCGGTGCAGGTGCGCGGCGACACCAGCGTCGAGCCCGACGAGACCCTCCGCGTGCGCCTGGCCAACGCCATGAACGCCACGCTGGTCGACGGCGAGGGGGTGGTAACGATCATCGACGACGACCAGGCGCCGGTGACGACGGTGTCGATCGGCGACGTCACGGTCACGGAGGGGGACAGCGGCACGCGACCGGCCACCTTCGCGGTCACGTTGGCAGCGCCGAGCACCAGCGAGACGAGGGTGCGCTACGCCACGGCCGCCGGTACGGCGACCGCGGGTGACGACTACGTCAGCACCTCAGGTGAGCTCGTCTTCGCGCCGGGGACCACCAGCCGGAACGTCGAGGTGGCGGTCAAGGGAGACCTCCTGCTCGAGGAGGGCGAGACCTTCGAGGTGAGACTCAGCGACCCGGTGGGGTTGACGCTGGGCGACGCCGTCGGCACCGGCACCATCGTCGACGACGAGACCTGCCAGGGTCCCGAGCTGGTGGTCAACGGCGGCGCCGAGACGCGGTCGTCGGGCACGGCCCTGGCCGGCTGGAAGGCGAGCGCGGGAACGACCTGGACGCGGGTCTCGACGCCCGCGGCGCAGGCGGGAGGCTGGTCGTTCTCGGCCCCGGTCGCTGCCACCAGCGAGCTGTCTCAGGACGTCGACCTGCGCGTCTTCGCAGCGCGCACCACCGGCGGCACCCTGCGCTTCGCGCTGCGCGGCAGCGTGCTCGCCCAGGGAGCGGCAGGGAGCGCCAGCGGTCGCATCGTGCTCGAGCTGCGCAGCGAGGCCAACACCACGGTGCTGGCGACGCAGGACCTCGGCGAGGTCGAGCCGGGCGGCGGCTGGTCCTCGCAGCTGCAGGTGGTGACGGCGCCCGCCGGCACCGGCTGGGCGCGGCTGCGCCTCGTGGCGCGGCGCACGCAGGCCGCTGCGGGCGTCTACTTCGACGGCGTCTCGCTGCACTCGCTGCGCGTGCCGGTGGTGACGGTGGCCGACATGGCCACCTACGAGGGGGACAGTGGCCAGCACGACGGCGTCTTCGAGCTGCTGCTCGCCTGCCCGATCGCGGGCGCGGTGACTACCCACTACGCCACCGCCGACGGCACGGCCACCGCCGGCGCCGACTACCTGGCGCGCAGCGGCGACGCCACCTTCGCCGCCGGGGAGACCGAGAAGCCGGTGCCCGTGCCGGTGCTCGGTGACGAGCTCTACGAAGGTCACGAGCGCTTCACGCTCGAGCTCAGCGGCGTCACCGGCGGCGACGCGGTGCTCCTCGATCCGACCGCCGAGGGCCTCATCCTCGACGACGACTTCTGCCCGCGCAGTCCCGGCTACTGGAAGACCCATTCCCAGTGGCCGGTCACCTACCTGGTGCTCGGCGGCCGCGAGTACGACAAGAACCAGGCGCTGACGCTGCTCGGCTACTCGGGCTCGGATGCGGCGACGCACCTGGCCCGCCAGCTCGTCGCCACCAAGCTCAACCTACTGGTGGGTGGCGATCCCTACATCGTGCCCGCCGTCGATCAGGCCGACGCCTTCCTGGCGCGCTTCCCGCCGGGCTCCAACCCCAAGGGTGGCGACCGGGACGAGGCCAACCGCATCAAGGCCCTGCTCGAGGCCTACAACACGACCGCCTGCACGGGAGTCACGCCCAAGTGGTGATGCAAGTGAGTGCTGCCCGCGAGGGGAGAGGAACGTCGACGATGAAGGGCCGGGCCGCGATCTCGCTCGCTCGCTTGCGGCGGCGGTGGCGGGGGAGGCGCGGGCGCGTGCTCGCGCTCACCGCGCTGATCGCCTTCTACTCGCTCGGCGGCCAGGAGGCGCTCGTCGCCGAGCAGACGGCCCTGCAGCAGAACGAGCGCGACCGGAGCGCCGTGCTGCTGGCGCTCGGCGTGCCGTCCGGGCAGCTGCCGGGTGCGCAGCCGCTGCCGCTCGCAGCGTCGGTGCAGCGGGTGGCGTCGCGGTTCGCGTCTGGCGTGCAGGCGGCGGGGACCTGGGCGACCGAGGCCACCAGCGGGCTCGTTCGTCTGATGAGCGATCAGCTCGCAGCGCTACGCGCCGATCGTCCGGTGCGCGGGCGCGTCGCACCGCCTCTTCTGCCGGCGCCACGGCCGGGGACGCGTATTCGCCTCGCCCGCGAGCCGGAGCTCCTCGACGAGGCCGAGACGGCGCACGGCGCGCCGCGGATGCGGACCGCGGCGGGCAAGCTCGGCGCGGGGGCCGGGGGCGCAGGTCTGCCGTGGCGATCCGTGGTGCAGCATGCGCGTCAGCAGGAGGCAGGCGCCCTGCCGCCTGTCATCGAAGGGAGCAGCGCTATCGCGCCGGCCTCGGGTGCGGTGCTGCGCGCCGCCGGCAAGGCCGCCCCGCCACCCGCGCCGGAGATCGTGGCCGTCGCGGAGAACCTCGAGCGCTCCCCGGGGCGCATCTTCCGCTTCGTGCACGACAGCATCGCCTTCGATTCGCAGTGGGGCGCCGACGCCTCGCCCGTGGGCACGCTCTACGAGGGGCGCGGCAGCAGCTGGGAGCAGGCGTGGCTGCTGCAGCAGCTGCTGGTCGCTGCCGGCGTCGACGCGCGCCTCGAATGGGGGCAGATCGAGATATCGCCGGCGCTGCTGCAGAACCTCACCGGCGTCTCCGACATCTTCCGGGCCGGCGACCTGCTCACCACCGGGGGCACCGACATCGTGCTGATCACGCAGGGCGGCCAGGTGGTCGGCGCTCGCCTGCCGCACGCCTGGGTGAAGGCATATCTCGACTACGTTCCCAACCGCGGCGCCACCGCCGGCCCCGGCGACACCTGGATCCGCATGGATCCCACCCTCGAGCGCTTCGACGAGGCATACGGCGAGCGCCTCGACGCGGCGGTGCCCTTCGCCCTCGCCGCCTACTTGCCCAGCGGCACCGAGAGCTCGCCGCGCGCTGTCT
>DASYUP010000394.1:0-2082 GCA_036001185.1 Thermoanaerobaculia bacterium | reverse complement strand
CCGACCGCCAGAGCGGCCAGAGCCAGACCGCCGACCAGGCGAGCGTGAAGAGCAGGGCGATCCGCCCCGGCGAACGGGCCGGCGAGAGGCAGAGCGCGGCGGCGAGCGGCACCAGGGGCCGCAGAGCGATGGTGAGCTCCGTTCCCGCGAGATCGAACGGCCGCATCAGCACCAGCAGCAGGAGTGACAGCGCCGCCGCCCCCCAGAGCGCACCGCGCCCCTCGCCGCGGCCGCCGAGGAAGGCGAAGAGCACCAGCGGCGCGAAGTAGAGCAGCAGGCCGAGGTGGCGGCCGGCGAAGAGATAGGCGACGTCCCAGCCCAGCGCCTTCGCGTCGAGCGTCGTCGCCTCGGCGCGCGGCAAACCGTGATGAGCCACTCCCAGCCCGTCGAGCAGCGCGCGCGGCGATGGCGGCGCGCCGGCGGTGGCGGCGCCGGCCACCGCGAGCAGCAGCAGCACGACGAGCGAGGCCAGCAGCAGCAGGGCGACGCCACGGCGACGCTGGCCGGCGGGCACCGCCGCCCCCGCCGGCCAGAGCAGCGGCAGGGTCCAGGGTGCGGCGCTCGCCACGGCGCCGAGCAGCGCCCCCACCGCGAGCCAGCGCGGGGCGAAGAGGGCCGGTCGCGCGGGCGCCGCCTCGGGGTAGAGATCGGGGATCCCCTCGACGACCGGCGGCGCCTCGCCGCGCGCCAGGGTGAAGGCCGCGAGCAGGGCCGCCGCCAGCAGCGCTTCCGGCCAGAGCCGCAGCACGTAGGCGCCGGCGGCGCTGGCGACCAGCAGCAGCGCCGGCAGCCAGGCGGCGTCGCGGCCGACCTGACGCGCCAGCTTGCGCGCCGCGCAGAGCGCCGCGAGGGCGAGCAGGGCCCACTGCGCGAGCAGCGCGCCGCGAGCGCCACCGAGCGCCGCCCAGGGGGCGAGCGCCAGGCCGTAGACGAGCGGCGTCTCGAAGGTCTCGCCGTATTCGCGCCCGGCGGTCGTCTCTTCGGCAGGGAGCTGTCCGGCCGCCGTGAGCCCTTCGGCGCGGGCGCGGTCGGCAACCTGCCAGAGCCGATCGCCCTCCCCCGCGAGGCTGCGCGCCAGCAGCAAGGCGTCGGCCTCCTCGCGGTCGAGCGCGCGCGAAGCGAGCGCCAGCGCGAGGAGCGCCAGCAGCACGAGGGCGAGGGCGAGCAGCGCGCCGTTCGACGCCAGCCGGCGCGACAGCGTCGGCGGCGCCGGCGCCAGCGGTGTCTCGCCGCCGTGCTCGCCCATCAGACCTCGGCCTCGAACAGCGGCCCGCCGTAGTGCCGTGCATCGCCGAGACCGACGAGCCGCGGCACCACCTTGAGCAGCGCCATGCCGAGGGGCCGTCGCAAGGTGACGGTGAAGGTGTGCGCTTCGCCCGGCGCGAGGTCGCGTGGCAGCTCGATCCAGGGCAGGTGGTCGACCACCCGCAGCCCGTCGCCCAGCACCTCCACCCAGATCGCCATGCCGCCGCGGCCGCGGGTAGCGGCGAGCCAGCGGGTATCGCCGGTGTTGCGCAGGGTGACGTCGAGGGTCCGCCGCTCCCCCGGCGCCCAGCCGGCGAGAGGGGCGATCTCGACCTCACCGGCGAGCCGCTCCCAGACGAGCGCCGAGGCGGCGAAGGCATCCGCCGGCGCCGGCCCGGGAGGCGCCGCGGCGGCGAGCTCCTCGCAGGCCGCCACCATCGCCGCCGCGGCGCGGCCGGGGTCGTGCTCGCGCGCCACGTAGTCGCGAGCGGCGGCGCCGCGTCGGGCCAGCTCCGCCGGCGCGGCGAGCAGCTCGGCGAGGCGCGCCGCCATCGCCGCCGCGTCGGCGTCGCCCTCCTCGCCCACCAGCAGCGGCACCTTGAGCACCGCCTCGTCGGGCAGGTCGCGGAACTGGGCGTAGTCGGAGACCACCGCCGGCCGCCCCACCGCCAGGATGCGCAGCAGCGAGGCGGAGGTCTCGCCGGCAGTCGGGTAGCGTAGGTTGAGGCAAAGATCGGTGGCGGCGATCGCCTCTTCGAGGCCGGCGAAGTCGACGTAGCCGAGCAGGTGCACACGGCCGGCGAGATCGAGGCGCTCGACCAGTCCGCGCAGGTCGAC
>DASYUP010000393.1:0-15062 GCA_036001185.1 Thermoanaerobaculia bacterium | reverse complement strand
GGAGCGCTGCATCCTCGGCGGCCTGCGGGTGGACGTCGACGCCCGCGTCAAGCTCGTCGAGTGCATCGTCGACGCCGGGATGGCGGACGGCGTGGCCTTCGAGGGCACGGCAGCCGGCGAGCCGGGCGGCGAGCTCGAGCTGACCGATTGCACCGTCGTCGGTAAGGTCCACACGCGCCTGCTGCGCCTGGCGTCGAACACGATCTTCTTCGCGCGGCTCGGCGCGGCGCCGGCCGAGACGTGGGAAGCCCCGCTGTGGGCCGAGCGCAAGCAGGAAGGGTGCGTGCGCTTCTCCTGGGTGCCGCCGGGGTCGCTCACCCCGCGCCGCTTCCGCTGCATCCCCGACGATCGCCACCCGGATGCCCTGCCGCACTTCACCTCGCTGCGCTACGGCGACCCGGGCTACATGCAGCTGCGGATCGCCACCCCCAGGGTCATTCGCGAGGGTGCCGACGACGAGGGCGAGATGGGCGTCATGCATCCGCTCTACCAGCCGCAACGGGAGACCAACCTGCGCATCCGCCTCGAGGAGTACCTGCGGTTCGGTCTCCACGCGGGCCTGTTCTACGCCACCTGAGCCACTGACGCGCAAGGAGAGCCACGATGGGTTCCGACCTTTCCCGCATGCGCAGCAACCCGCTGCTCGACTTTGCCGGCGTGGAGCTCAAGCAGGGCGGAGTCGTGCTGGACGCCGACTTCAACGAGCTGGTCGCCGTCCTCGACCGGCGCCTCCGGGCGGCGGCGAGCGACATCCTCGGCCGCAGCACGGTGTCGCAGACCACCCCCGACGCCTTCAAGGTCACCGCCGTCGGCGGTTCCCTGCAGATCGGCAAGGGGCGGATGTACGTCGACGGCCTGCTGGCGGAGAACCACGGCGCGGTAGCGAAGGACCCCGCCAAGCGAACCTTCGACCCGCTGCTGGCCGAGCCGGCCTTCGCCGACCCCGTCGACTACGCCAAGCAGCCCTACCTGCCCAGCCCGCCGCCGCTGCCGACGGCCGGGCGCCACCTCGTCTACCTCGACGTCTGGCAGCGGGAGGTGACGCACCTCGAGCGGCCCGAGCTGATCGAGGCGGCGGTCGGCGTCGAGAGCAGCTCGCGACTGCAGACGGTGTGGCAGGTCCGCGTGCTGGCGGAGGACGCGACCGGAGCCGGCTGCGACACCGCCGACGCCGACCTCGCCGGTTGGCCGGCGCTGATCGCACCCTCCCCGGGGCGGCTGACCACCGGCACCTTCGACGTGCCCCCTGCCGACGATCCCTGCGAGCTGCCACCGACCGGCGGCTATCGCGGCCTCGAGAACCAGACCTACCGGGTCGAGATTCAGGACCCCGGCCAGCCCGGCGGAGCGGCCACCTTCAAGTGGTCGCGCGACAACGCCAGCATCGGCAGTCGCGTCGCCAGCATGGTCTCCGCCGGCGAGCTCGAGCTGCAGACGCTGGGCCGCGACGGCGTGCTGCGCTTCAATACCGGCGACTGGGTAGAGATCCTCGACGACGTGCGCGAGCTCGCGCAGCGCGGCGGGGAGCTGCGGCGCATCACCGTCAACGAGGCGGCGCGACGGATCACCTTCACCCCGGCGCTGCCGGCCGACATGGTGCCCGCCGCCTTCCCCGATGCGGACTTCCCGCGCGATCGCAACCTGCGCGTGCGGCGATGGGACCAGAAGGGCAAGGTGCTGCAGGCCGCGGCGGGCGGGACGGTGACGACCTTCCAGGACCTCGACGCCAGCGGCTCGTCCGGCGCCATCGCGGTGCCGGTCACGGGCACCGTGCTGCTGCTCGAAAACGGCGTCACCGTGAGCTTCAGCAGCGTCGCCGCCGCCGGCTTTCGCGCTGGCGATTTCTGGGTCTTCGCCGCGCGCACCGCCGACGCCTCGGTCGAGCTGCTCGACGCGGCACCGCCGCGCGGTATCCACCATCACTACGCGCGGCTGGGCATGTGGGACGTCGGCGGCGACGTCACCGACTGCCGCACGCCCTGGCCGCCGCGCGGCGAGGGGCACGACTGCAGCTGCACCGCGTGCGTGACTCCCGAGTCGCATGCCAGCGGCGCCCTCACCATCCAGGCGGCGGTGGACCGCATCCGCGAGACCGGCGGCACCGTCTGCCTCGGCGTCGGCCACTATCAGCTGCGCGAGCCGGTGCGGCTCGTCGGCGCCCGCGCGGTGCGCATCCGCGGCCAGGGTGCGGCCACCCTCGTCGTCACTCCCGGCGGCGCCTTCGAGATCGCCAACGGCGTGGCGGTGGCGATCGAGGACCTGGCGATCCTCTCGCTGGGTCGCGGCACGGTGGTGAGCGTGCGCACGGCGCTGGGTCTGGCGCTGCAACGTCTCATCATCGCCGTGGTCGGGATACGCGAGGGGAAGGAGGGCGGCGCCGCCATCGCCCTCGGCGGTGCCGTCATCGGCGCCACTCTGCGTGACAACGCGATCTTCGCGCCGGTGGCGGTGCGGGCCCTCGACCGCGAGGCGGCGGCACCTGCCGCGGGAGTCGCGCCGCCGCCGGCGATGCTGCTGAGCGCGGCCCTGCGCGTCGAGGACAACCTGCTCTGGTGCGAGCGCCAGGCCGTCGACCTCAGCGGTCGCGTGCTCCACCTGCTGGCGACGCGCATCGCCGGCAACGAGGTGCTCGGTTGTCGCCAGGGAGCGATCACCGCCCTCGGTCTCTGCGCGCCGGGCGCGTCGCTGCGCGTCGCCGACAACAGCCTGACCGTCAGCGGCCCCGGCGTGACGGCCGGCGTGGACGGGCTGTGGATCGAGGGCAACAAGCTGGTGGCGGTGCCGGCGGCGGTGGATGACAAGACGCAGGACGCGGCGATCACGCTACGCACCGGGCTCGACCCCACGGGCGCCGACCAGTGCCAGATCCTGGCCAATCAGATCAGCGGCTTCCGTGGCGCCGGCATCGCCGTGCGCTCGCCGGCCCGCGCCCTGATCGTCAAGCTCAACGTCGTCGAGCGCTGCGGCAACGGCATCGTCTCCGACGACGAGGCCAATGCCGCCACGGTGTCGATCGAGAACAACCAGGTGAGCGACATCGGCGACGCCAACGACGAGCGCTCCGCCGCGGTGGTCGGCATCGGGGTGCACCGGGCGCAGGCGGCGACGGTGGCCGGCAACACCGTCCGCCGGGTCGGCCAGCAGGCTGTGCGGGCGCCCCTGCGGGCGGGCATCGCGGCGATCAGCGTCGGCCGCTTTCGCGCCACCGGCAACGACGTCGCCGACGTCGGGCCCAGCGGCGAGTTCGTCGGGCTGGGCGTGGGGGTGCTGCTTCGCGCTCCCTATGCGGAGGCGGAGGTGGCCCACAACCACGTCGATCGTGACGCCGAGCCCTCCTCGCAGCCCAGCCGCGTGCAGTGGTTCGCGCTGCTCGTGGATTCCCCCTCCGACGACGGGCGAGTCTCGCGGGTGGGGGTCCACGCCGCGGTCCGCCTCGACGAGGCGCACACGCTGGTATTCGGCGCCCGCAGGCCGTATCTCGTCGCTGCCGCCGCGGCGTTCGACGCTGCCGGCGCCGTCGTCGTGCGGGGGGCCAGCGCCAGCGTCCTGGGCAACGTGCTCGCCGCCCGCGGCCAGGCGCCGGCGGTCGAAGTGGCGGCACCCGGTGATTGCCTGTTCAGCGACAACCGTTGCGAGCTGCGAACCAACGGAAATGCGCCCGCGGTGCACATTGCCGCCGGGGCCGTCATCGTCAACGCCAACCGCGTGCGCGGCGGGGAGCTGGCGTCGGTGGAGCTGAAAGTCGGAAACGACCGATTCACCGCCCTGGGCAACATCACGACAGCCGACATTCGGGTGGCAGGCGTTGCGCTGCCGCCGACCGGGCTTGCCCTCAACGTAAGAGCTCACTGAGCCTGAACCACTTGGAGAGGAGCGGTCATGCGGACGATCGTCGTCGACGAGCGCACCGATCTCGAGGGGCTGCGTAAGCGCCTGGTGGGCGGCAAGACGGTCAGCGCGGCCGCGCTCGAGCGGCTGCGCAGCCTCAACCCTCACCTCGACCTGGCGAAGATCCCGGCCGGCAGCGTGCTGCTCCTTCCCGACCTGCCCGGCGTGCGCAAAGGGGAGACCTCGTCGGTGACCGGCGACCCCTTCGCCGACCTCAGCGCCACCCTGCTGGCGGGGGTGGATGCCGCCGTCGCCCGCGCGCGCGAGGGTGGCAGGGCGCTGTTGGCCGAGCAGAAGGAGGTCGGCGCGGCCATCAAGTCGGCTGCCTTCCGGCGTGCTGTCGAGGCCGACCCCGAGCTCGGCGAGCAGGCCGAGGCCGCCGCGCGGGTGTTCAAGCAGGACCAGGAGGAGGCCAAGGCCAGCGCCGAGGATCTCAAGACGCTGCGTCAGGAGGCGGCGGCCGAGCTGGCGGCGCTGGCCAAGCTGCTCGACTGAGGCCGCGGCGCGGCCGTCAGGCCGCCCTCAGCCCATCACCAGCGGCACGATCAACCAGCACCAGCCGGCGACCAGCAGCGCCGCCAGCAGGTCGAGGACGACGCCGGTGCGGGCCATGCGCGGCAGCGACACGTAGCCGCTGCCGAAGACGATGGCGTTGGGCGGCGTGCCCGCCGGCAGGGCGAAGTCGCAGGAGGCGGCGAGCGTGGCGGCGAAGAGGATGGTGGGCAGCAGCGGCGCCGCCACCGCCTCGCGCAGCACCACCAGCATGATCGCCACCGTGGCGGTGTTGCTGGCAATGGCTGACACCGCCACGGTGACGACGCTGGCGAGCAGCATCTGCTCGAAGGCGGGGAGGGCGCGGGCGACCAGCAGCCGCTCGGCGAGCCAGGCGGAGAGGCCGCTCTGCTGCACCGCCGCCGCCATGGCGAAGCCGCCGCCGAGCAGCAGCAGCGTCTCCCAGGGCACCGTGCGCAGCGACGCCGGACGCAGCACGGCGCCGCCGCCGCTCCGCCAGAACAGCAGCGCCACGGCGGCGAGCATGGCGATGCCGCCTTCGACGTGGGCGGAGGTGAGACCGCTCCAGCGCGTCTGCAGCAGCGCGGTGAGCGGCTTGCTGGCGATCCACAGCCCGGCGGCGGTGAGGAAGACGGCGCCGATCACCCGCTCCGGCGGCGTGACGCGGCCGAGGGCGGCGAGCTCGCCAGCGAGCACGCCGCTGCCGAGGTCGCCGTGCAGCCGCTCGCGGCGGCCGACTCGCCACAGCGCCAGCCAGACCACCGGCAGGAACATCACCACGAAGGGCAAGCCGACGGCGGCGAACTGCAGGAACGAGATCTCGATGCCCATTCGCTCGGCGAAGCCGGCGAGCTGGGCGTTGGGCGCCGTGCCGATCTTGGTGCCGATGCCGCCGACGTTGGAGCCGTAGGCGACGGCGAGCATGATCGCCATGCCGTAGTGGGCGAGGCGCCGCCCCTGCTGCCGCTCGAGCTGGGCGATCAGTGCCACGCCGATGGGGAACATCATCGTCGCCGTCGCGGTGTTGGAGATCCACAGCGAGACGAAGGCGGTGGCGAGCAGCACGCCGGCGAGCAGCCGCCGCGGCTCGGCCCCCACCCGCACCATGATCGACAGGGCGATGCGGCGGTGCAGGTCGTGCTGCTGCATGGCGGCGGCGATCGCCATGCCGCCGGCGAAGAGGAAGATGTAGGGATCGACGTAGGGGAGGATGGCGGCCTTGAGGTTGGCCCCCGTGCCGCCGGCGAACGGTCGCAGCAGCGGGAAGGCGAGCAGCGGCAGGCAGGCCGTCCAGTAGATGGGCACCGCCTCGGTGAGCCACCAGACCGCCATGCAGGCGACCACCGCGGCAGCCCGCGCCGGCCGCGCGCCGTGCTCGCCGAAGTGTTGTAGTGGCGAGTCGAAGAGGAGGATCGCCGCCGCCGCCAGCAGGCCGGCCAGCAGCCCGGCCAGTTGGCCCAGGCGGAGGGGGGCCGACGGCGGAGTCGAGGGGTCCGGCATGGGCTCGCCGCGTCGGCGAGCTCCTATCGTATGCGGGAAGCCGCCGGCGGACTCTCCGGCCCTCACAGCGACGGCAGCGCCTCCTCGCCCAGCGCATAGGCGGCCCCTCGCCGAGGCGCGGCCGCCCCGGCGCTCAGCGCACCGTCAGGGCGATCACCGCCGGCCGCGAGCCCCGGGCGTCGAACCAGTCGACGCATTCCTGGAGCAGGGTTGCCTCGACCGAGTAGTCACCGGCGCTCGCCGGGGCCTCGACGACCAGCGGCACGGTGACCAGCTCGCGGGGGGCGATGATCCCCGACAGGTAGGTGCGTGTGCCCTCGGCCCGGATGACGACACCGTCCTGTGCCCGTAGCCGGCTGATCAGCTTGAGGCCGTAGCAGCCCTGGTGATCGCCGAAGGCGATCCAGCGCTGGCTGCCGACGTTGCGCACCGCGACCGGCACCTCCAGGCGCTCGCCGGGCCTCGCCACCAGCCGTGCCGGGGCGCGATAGGCGGCACGCCACTCCTCGAGGGGCCTCGGCGTGACGAACAGGCGGTAGACGTTGTCGCGCCGCAGGTCGCGGGCCACGGGATTGTCCCGCCAGTCCCAGGTGCGCCCCGGCGCGATGTCGATGGCGACGGGTGCGGTGTTCCAGGCGGAGGTGTAGAGAAGCCGCCCACCGCCTGCAGGCAGCTCGACCAGGCAGCGAGGCCGATCCACACCCAGCGCAGCGGCGGCCACGCCGGCACTGGAGCGACCAGGGGCACGCAGAGCAGCAGCAGGGCCGGTTGGGTCTCACTGAGCAGGCGCGGCGCGAAGCTGACGCCGCCCCACCAGTTGAAGGCGAGGGCGAAGAGCAGCACGTCGGCGAGCACGGCGGCCGCCAGGGCGGCGGCGAGGCCGGCGAGCGGCCCGCCGCGGCGCCAGGCGCGGACGAGCCCCCAAGGGGCTAGCGCCGCGAGCGGGAAGTAGATGAGCAGCCCGCGCCCCGGGCTGGCGAGGATCCCCGCCGCCCCGGTGAGCCAGCTCCCGCGCAGCAGATCACTCTGGTAGAGCCCCGTCACGCGGCCGAAGACCAGGAGGTTGTAGACCACGAACGGCGCCAGGGCGGCGCCGAAGGCCGCCATGGCGGCGAGGCCGGCGGCCAGCCGCTCGGCCGGGGGCCAGAGGGCCCAGACGAGGATGGGGACGGCGAAGAGCAGGTTGGTGGGGCGGACGGCGACGGCGAGCCCGCAGGTGAGCCCGGCGAGCGCCGCGGGACGCCAACCCGCGGCGTGCCGGCACTGCCAGCCGGCGAGCACGACGAGCAGCATGAGGAGCACCCCGGGGCCATGCTGCCAGAGCGCCTGCGACCAGGTCGACCAGGCCTCGGTCGCGAAGGCGAGGGTGAGCCCGAGCCCCCACGACTAGCCCGCGCTGGCGCCTAGCCGGCGGACGAGGAGCGGGAACAACGCCGCGGCGCAAGCCGTGATCGCCGCCGCGGCCACCTTCTCGGCAGTCGCCGCGAAGTTCAGCCACTCGTCGGCGGTGGGATGGCTCCCCGCGCGCTCCGCCACCGGCAGGGCGTAGAAGGGTGCGAGCAGCACGCCGGTGGCGATCGGATAGGACGACACCAGGCCGAAGCGGCTGGGGTAGAGGCCGGTGGCGCCGGCGAGCTGCTCGCCGAAACGATCGAGGCTCAGCGACCGGTCGAGGAGGACGGCGAGCGGCAGCAGCGAGGTGCCCAGCGAATCGTTGGTGGCGATGCGCCGGCCGTTGCCACAGTAGACGGCGAAGGCCAGCAGGCCGAGGGCCCAGGCGGCGCCCGCCGAAGACCGCCGGCCCTGCGATCGCGGTTGTCGGCGCCGTGGCTTGCCCATCGTGCTGTCTGGGCCGGATCAGATCATCTCGGCTTCGCGAGACACAAGGCGGCTCCGCGGCGGCCTCCCGCGTGCCGGCGCGCGGAGATCGCGGCCGACTCACCATAGAATCCCCGCCTTGTCCGCCGACAGCCCACCCGTGCCCACCGCCGGGGCCGACCTCGCCCGCCGGCTCGGCCCCATCGACGCCACCCTGGTGGTGATGGGCGGCATCGTCGGCTCGGGCATCTTCATGAACCCGGCCGTGGTGGCCCGCCAGGTCCACACGCCGTTCCTCATCCACGGCGCTTGGGTGCTCGGCGGCCTCGTCGCCCTGCTGGGCGCCTTCGTCTGGGCCGAGCTGGCGTCGCGCCGGCCGCAGGTGGGCGGCCAATACGCCTACCTGCGCGAGGCCTACCACCCGGTGCTCGCCTTCGTCTACGGCTGGGGACTGCTGCTGGTGACGCAGAGCGGCGGCATGGCGGCGGTGGCCGTCACCTTCGCCCGCTACGCCCGCGAGCTGGGGGTCGACATGCCGGTCGGTGCCCTCGCCGCCCTGGCGCTCGCCACCCTCACCGTCATCAACTGCTTCGGCGTGCGCGCCGGGGCGGCGTCGCAGAACCTCTTCATGGTGCTCAAGCTGGTGGCCATCGCCGGCCTGGTGGCGACCGGCGCGCTGCTGGCGCCTCGGCATCCCGAGGCAGCAGCGGTGGCGCTCGATCGCCCGCTCTCGCTCGACCTCGTCACCGCCTACGGCGCGGCGCTGGTGCCGGTGCTCTTCGCCTACGGCGGCTGGCAGACGGCGGCCTTCCTCGCCGGCGAGGTGCGCGAGCCGCGCAAGAACCTGCCGCGTGGGCTGCTGCTCGGCGTCGGCGGCGTCATCGTCCTCTACCTCTCCGTCTCATGGGTCTGCTTGCGCGTGCTGGGGCCGGCGGGTCTCGCGGCCACCAACACGCCGGCCTCCGACGTCATGCGCGCCGCCCTCGGGCTGCCGGGAGCGCGGCTGATCGCTGCCGGCATCGCCATCTCGACGCTCGGCTTTCTCAGCCAGAGCATGCTCACGGCGCCGCGCGTCTACTACGCCATGGCCGCCGACGGCACCTTCTTCTCGGCGGTGGCGCGGGTGCACCCGCGCACGCGCGTGCCGATCGCCGCCATCGCCTTGCAAGGGGTGGTCGCCATCGTCGTCGCCTTGACCGGCAGCTACGAGCACATCCTCTCCTTCGTCGTCGCCGTCGACTGGATCTTCTTCGGCCTGGCGGCGAGCTGCCTCTTCGCGCTGCGGCGGCACGACCGCGAGCGTGGCGGCGCGGGGGGGGAACAAGCGGGGGCGGACCAGGTCTTCCACAACCCGGGCCACCCGCTCACTACCATCCTCTTCATCGCCGTCGCCGCGCTGGTGGTCGCCAACACCGCCTATCGCTATCCGACCAACAGCGCCATCGCTTTCGCCATCCTGCTGACCGGCGTGCCGGTCTACTGGCTGTGGACGCTTTCTGCCCGGAGAGGCGCGCCCCGCGACGGCGCCCCACGCGGGTAGTGCACCGCCAGCCAGACGGTCGCCTCGTCGGCCGCGGTCCACGCCACCCGGTGGCGGCGATGCGCCGCCAGTACCAGATGGTCGCCTGGGCCGAGGGTCACCACCTCCGGCTCGCCGGCGATCTCCAGGCCGGCGCGCCCGCGCAGCACCAGCACCCACTCGTCCCACTCCTGGTCGTACCAGAAGCCGGGCGCGGTCTCGCTGCCCGGCGGTGAGAGGATGCGCTCGATCCGCACGTCGCCGGTCTCGACGATGGTGGTGAACAGCTCCGCCGTCACCTTGGCGGGCAGGCCGGCGAACAGATCGGATGCCTCGGTGGGGGACATCGGCTCGGCTCCTCTCTGGCGAACGGAGGCTCTGCGCTCGTGACCGTCGTCTCGGCCGCCATCCTGCTGCTACTGGTCATCGATCCGGTGGGCAACGTCCCTTACTACGTCTCGGCCCTGCGCCAGGTTCCCGCCGGGCGCCATACCGCGGTGGCCCTGCGCGAGCTACTCATCGCCTACGGCGTGATGGTGGCCTTCCTCTTCGCCGGCGCGCCGCTGCTGCGCCTGCTCCGCATCTCGGAGCCGGCGCTCACCATCGCCGGCGGCATCATTCTCTTCCTCATCGCCCTGCGCATGGTCTTCCCCTCGGCCGACCATGCCGAGGACCTCGCCGGCGAGCCCTTCGTGGTGCCGCTCGCCATCCCCTACGTGGCCGGCCCCTCGGTGCTCGCCACCGAGCTGCTGCTGATGAGCCGCGAGCCGCAGCGCTGGGGAAGCTGGCTGCTGGCGCTGAGCGCCGCCTGGCTCGCCACTGCCCTGGTGCTGACGCTCGCCGCCCGGTTCAGCTCGCGCATCAGCAGCCGCGCGCTGGTCGCTGCCGAGCGGCTGATGGGGATGATCCTCGTTGCCATCGCCACCGAGATGTTCCTCTCCGGGTTGGCGAAGTACCTGGGGGCGACGGCGATCCGCTAGCTGTGCGGTTCGCGGTCTGGTGGGCCGCTCATCCTGCACCTGGGCGCGGCCTGGCGCGATCTTGCCGGCGGCCGGAGACGCCACCCTGCGGCGTATGCGGTCGAGGTCCCAGACCATGGCCCAGTGGTTCCGGAAGTCCGGCGGCCCCCAGGCGTGTCGCAGGCGCGCGGCCTCGGTGCTCGCGGCGTCGCTGAATAGCCGACGGTACCCGGGGAAGAGCGGCCAGGGGCCGACGCGAAGCTCCTCTTGCACCACCAACAGGTGCACCACGAGCCAACGCCCGCGGCATGCCAGCAACGCGTCCGCATCGAGGGCGGTCATGTTGTGAAACGAGACCTTCGGCGCTACCAGCGGCGTCGCGAATGCGCTCACCACGACTTCGCGGCGATGCACGGTCTGGTGGAGCGCGAAGAGACGGTCGAAAGGCCAGATGTTGTGCCAGGGCAACTCGATCACGGCACCGGGACCGGCACTCGCCAACCAGCGATAGGCAGGCGCGGAGGCCCCTGGCGGAAGCGATGGTCGGGGAGCGGTGAAGCGAAGGAAGACTTCGTTGTGTGCGAAGGAGCTGCGGCGGATGGCGGGATCGAGGAAGGGTCCAACCGCCGTCAGGCCGACCAGTGACACCGCGACCGCCACGGCTTGGCCTCGCTGCCAGCGGCCAGGCCACGGTTGCCCCAGTGCCTCTGCCGCCGCCACCGCCGCGAAGGGCAATGCCGCCAACAGATACCGGCTCAAGATGATGGGCCCCTGGTGGCCCTCGGGGGCGAGGACGAGGACCCCGACGAGCTGCCCGCCGAGGGCGGCCCCGACGAAGCAAGCCAGGCGCCGGTCCCGCCGGGCGAGTCGCACGAGGCCGACGACGACGATCGCCCAGAAGCCAGCGGCAACCAGGGGCCACCGCACTCCCGCCAGCCAGGTCGCGACCTCGACGGCCTCCGGCGATGAGATGTCGAGCTGCCCGCGCTTGCCGGAGATGAGCGGCCCCAAGGTGGCCCGGGCGGGAACCAGCACCATGAGCAGCCCCGCCAAGGTGACGCTGGCGAGAAGCGCCCAGGAAACCAGACCTCGACCGCGGTGGAAGGCGACGAGCACGAGGGCAGCGCCCAAGGGGGCCAGGACCAGCGGGGTCGCCACCAGGTGGAACCAGACGGCGATGGCCGCGCAAGCGACGTAGCTCGCAGCCAACCATGGGCCGCGACGGCGATCCCAGGCCTCGAAGGCCACCACGGCCGCGCAGCCGAGCAGCGTGATCGGTGCATACGACCGGGCGATGCGCGTGTAGAACACCAGCCCTGGCGAAACTGCCAGCAGCCAGCCGAAGATGACGGCGGGGCCGGCGCCCGACCGGCGCCACACCCACAGGGGCGCGAGGATCAAGAGTGCGAACCCGGCGACCAGTGCCGGCATGCGGACCAGGATCTCGGTCAGGCTCACGCCCCAGTCGACCAGGAGCCGGTCGTAGAGGGTCAACGGGATGCAGTTGTCGCTGACGCGATAGGTGAAGAGAATCGGCGCGCTGGGGTCGAGCGCCACGCCCAGGGCGTGCGTCTCGTCCCCGGCAAGCACCTGGGAGCGTAGGTTCCAGAGGCGCGCGACAACACCTACGCTGAGTATCGCCACCAGCAGGGCAATGCTCGCGGTCACCCGCGCGCGAACGGTCACCTCGTGGCTACCATCGGCACGCGGATGATACAGAGCACGGTGCGAGATCTACGTCCTACGACGCGATCGATCTTTCCTTCAGCAGCCGCGCCACCCTCCGGCTGCTCATGTTCTCCGGCGGCTCGCCCCAGCGGTTGATCGAGGTCTCGCGGTCGGCGCCGGCGTCGAGCAGGGCAGTGACGACGGCGACGTAGTCGTCGTCGGCGTCCTTGCGGCAGTGGACGGAGCCGTGGCCCGCCCAGCCGAGGGCCGAGCTGCCGTAGACGCGATCGCGAACGTTGAGCGGCGTGCCGAGGCCGATCAGCAGCCGCGTCATCGCCACGTTGCCGTGCCAGGCGGCGTGGTGGAGGGGCGTGCCGCCCCATTCACCTTCCCAGCGGAAGTCGAAGCCGAGGGCGTGCATTAGGCGCACGCTCGCCTCGTGCCCCTCCTCGGCGGCGAGCGCGAAGGCTTGGCGGTCCTCGTCGCTGAGCTGGGCCACGAGGTCGGGGTGCTCGGCGAGCACGGCCCGCGCCGCCGCCTCGTCGGCCACCATGCAGGCGCCGAGCAGACGGTCGGCGGGGGTGAGCCGTGCCGGGTCGGCGCCGTGGGCGCGCAGCGTCTCGGCTGTCGCCACGTTGCCGGCGCGCACCGCCATCGCGTACGCGGTCTTGCCGTCCGCCCGCGGCTGGTCGACGGCAGCGCCGTGCGCGAGCAGCATCTCGGCCACCGCCGGGCCGCGGCCGTTGGCGGCGATGCGATGCAGGGGCGTTTCCTCCACCTTGTAGCTGGTCACGTTGGGATCGGCGCCGTGGGCGAGCAGCCAGGCCATGCCGCGGGTGGCGGCAGCGGTGCTCTCGTGGAAGTCCTTGTAGCCGGCGAGGAAGAAGAGCGGCGTGTTGCCGTATTGGGGGTGCCGGCCCGAGACGTCGGCGCCGTGCGCCAGCAGCAGCTCGAGGCAGGCCTCGTGGTCGAGCTCGGCGGCGTGGTAGATCGACTCACCGTCGTTGGGATTGGCGCCGCGGGCGAGCAGCGTCGCCACCAGCTCCCGGTGGTCGGTGACGCATGCGTAGTAGAGGGCGGCGATCGGCGCCGTGTTGCCGCTGGGTTCCTCGAACAGGGTGTGCTGGTTGGGGTCGGCGCCGGCGTCGAGTAGCAGCTCGGCGCAGCGCCGGATGCCGCGAGCGCGTTCGGGCGAGCTGGTGTGTAGCGGCGACGCGCAGGCGTAGATCAGCGGCGTCCCGCCGTCGGGCTGGTGGGTGGCGTCAATGACGCCGGGATCGGCGGCGATCGCCACCGCCACCACTTCGGGCTCGCCGGCGGCGCAGGCGGCGAAGATGCCGGCGCGCCCGATCTCGGGGCGGCGGCGCAGTATGCGGGCGGCGGTCACGGCGCGATGTTCATTCAGGGCGCGCAGGAAGCGCTCGACCTGCAGGGCGAGCGGCTGCCGCTCCTCGACGTGGCGCACCAGCTTCGGCCAGCTCGGGAAGCCGAGCTCGCGAGCCACCGCCTGCTGCACGTCGGCGAGGCGCAGAGTGACGCCGAGGGCGCTGTCGCCGAGGGCGGCGAAGCGGTCGAGGGCCCGCCGCACGCGGGCCAGCGCGTCGGGGTCGCCGTCGCGGGCGGCGCGCAGCAACCGCTTCGCCTGCTTGCGCAGCAGCTCGAGGTCGGGGTCCTGGGGAAGGGTGGGGCGGTCGGCGGGCTGAGTCGCTGAATTGTCGGCAGACATCACACGTCCTCCATGGGCCCGGGTGTCCGCCGTCGACGGGCCAGAGGTACGTGGATATCGACCGTCACGAAGCCGAACAGGTGGGATGGTCCCTTCCCGCGGACGGGTGGCGCCCTGCGCGCCGGGCGGCAGTATAGCGCCGGTGGTCGCGCAAGAGGCAAGCGGACGCCGCGGAATGCGTTAGTCAGCCGGCAACGCCGTCGACCAGACGCTGCCGCCGGCGAGCCCGGCGTAGAGCCTTCCCGGCGTGCCGGGTTCGAGGGCGAGCGCTCGCACGTCGGTGTTCGGCATGCCGCCGTTCATCTTCGTGAAGGTGCCGCCATTGTCGCGGCTCCTGAAGACGCCGTGGAAGGCGCCGGCGAAGACCTGGCCGGCGGGGGTGACGACCACCGCCTCGATGTCGTCCTCCTCGAGGCCGGCGATGACGCGCCGCCAGCTGTCGCCGCCGTCGTTGCTGCGGAAGAGGCCGTGCTCGGTGGCGGCGAAGAGGCGGGTCGGCGTGCTGGGGTCGATGGCCAGCTCGTGGATCTCGCCGCCGGGCAGACTCGAGCCGGCGTGGGTCCAGTTGCCGCCGCCGTCGCTGGTGCGGAAGATGCCTTCCTTCTCGACCACCGCGAAGATGGCGCGCGGCGCCTCGGCCCGCAGCAGGGTCACGGCGCCGTTGGGGAGGCCGTTGCCCGACGGTTTCCAGTTCTTGCCGTTGTCGCTGCTCTTGAAGACGCCGTGGCCGGCCTCGTCGTTGGACCAGGCGCCGGCGTAGAAGGTCTTGGAATCGCCGGGATCCTGCACCAGGCTCTTGAACTCCGGCCCACTGATGTCGCCGCGCATCATGGCCCGCAGGCCCGGCTCCTTGCGCTCGGGCTCCTTCCAGCTCCTGCCGCCGTCGGCGGAGCGCCAGTACTTGCCGCCGTTGAAGGCGTAGACCACCTGTGGCGCCGTGCGGTCGAAGAGGATGCCGTCGAGCTTCGCCGCCTTGTCGTCCTCGAAGGGTGCGCGCAGCTCGCTCCACGCCCCACCGGCGTCGCGGCGGTAGAGGCCGACGCTCGACTGCGCGAAGAGCGCGCCGGGCTGGCGCGGCCCCACCCAGACCTTGTCCACCCAGCCGGCCGCCAGACCTTGGCTGGCCGGCGACCAGCTGGCGCCCCCGTCGCTGCTGCGGTAGATGCCGCCGCCGGAGCTGCCGGCGAACATGCCGCCCTGCTTGCCGGGCACCAGCGCCACCGACGAGACGAGATAGTCGCCGGTGCCGCGCTCCGAAACTCGCCAGCTGGCGCCGCCGTCGCTGCTCACCTTCAGGCCACCCTTGGTCGCCGCCCACAACACCTGCGGGCGGGCCGGGTCGATTGTCAGGTGGTAGATCTCGTCGGTGCCCGTAAGGCCGATGTCGAGCTTGCTGAACGTGGTGCCGAGGTCGGTGCTCTTGAACAGGTCGCCGAAGCCGGCGAAGGCGTAGACGGTGGACGGGCTCGCC
>DASYUP010000392.1:0-7080 GCA_036001185.1 Thermoanaerobaculia bacterium | reverse complement strand
GCCGCACCTCTACCACGTCCTCACCGGCCAGGCGCTGGCGGAGGCGGCGATCCGCCCGAGCGGATTCCCCCACCTCGACCTGCTGCCCGCGGATCGCGATCTCGTGGGGGTGGAGGTCGAGTTCGCCGGGCTCGAGGGGTGGGAGGGCCGGCTGAGTGATGCCCTGGCCCCGGTCGTCTCCTCCTACCAGACCGTGCTCCTCGACTGCCCGCCCTCCCTCGGCCATTTGACGGTCACCGCCCTGGCGGCCGCCTCGGCCGTGCTGGTGCCCCTGCAGTGCGAGTACTTCGCCCTCGAGGGCATCCGCGAGCTGCTGTCGACGGTCGAACGGGTGCGCGGCGGCATCAACCCTGACCTCGAGATTGCCGGCATCGTGCTGACCATGTACGACGATCGCACCAACCTGGCGCAGGACGTCGCCGCCGAGGCCCGCCGCCATTTCGGGAGCAAGGTCTTCACCACCGTCGTGCCGCGGAACGTCCGCCTCGCCGAGGCTCCCAGCCACGGCCTGCCGGTGCTCGCCTACGACATCAAGTGCCGGGGCGCGGAGGCCTACCTCGAGCTGGCGCGCGAGCTGCTGGGAGTGCCGGCGTGACGGCCGCCAAGCGGCACGCCTTGGGGCGCGGGCTCGACGCCTTGCTCAAGCCAGCCAGCAGCGACGTGCGGACGCTGCCGGTGGGGAAGCTGCACCCCAACCGCCTGCAGCCGCGGCGGGACTTCCCCCCCGACGCGCTGGCCGAGCTGACCGCCTCGATCCGCAGCCAGGGAGTCGTGCAGCCGATCGTGGTGACGCCCGACGCCGAGGGCGGGTACACCATCGTCGCCGGCGAGCGCCGGTGGCGGGCGGCGCAGGACGCCGGTCTCGACCAGGTGCCGGTGGTGGTCCGCCAGGTGCGCGACGACCGTCAGCTGCTCGAGCTCGCGCTGGTCGAGAATCTGCAGCGCAGCGACCTCAACGCCATCGAGGAGGCGCTCGCTTTCCGTGCCCTGCACGAGGACTTCGGGCTCTCCCAGGAGGAGATCGCCCTGCGCGTGGGCAAGGGCCGGCCAACCATCTCTAACTCACTGAGGCTATTGAACTTACCAGAGCGCGTCCAGGAGCTGCTGCGAAGCGGTCTGCTGCACGCCGGACAGGCTCGTCCGCTGCTCGCCCTCGGCAAGGCCGCGGCTCAAATCGCGCTGGCGGAGCGCGCCGTGACCGAGGGGCTTTCTGCCCGCGAGCTGGAGGCGCTGGCATCGGCGCATCCCCCGGCGAAGGGCAAGCGCGCGACGCGCGACGGCGCCACGTCTCCGGACGTGCACACCGCCGCCGCCGCCGAGCGTCTCACCCGGCGCCTGCAGACCCGTGTCGAGATCCGCCGCCGGAGGCGCGGCGGCGGCGTGGTGCACATTCACTTCTTCTCCGAGGAAGATCTGATGCGGCTGTACGACCGCCTGATCGCCGGAGACGAGACCTAGTCATGCGGAGCGGGCCATCCATACCGAGCCGGGCCCAGCCATGCGGAGGTTCACTCATGCACCGAGGGGATAGCCGATGAAGCCGAAGAACGGCAAGAGCCAGCTCAATGGCTTCCTCGATGCCGGCAGCCATCTGCATGGAGAGCTGCACTTCGAGGACACCTTCCGCATCGACGGCCGACTGACCGGCAAGGTCGATTCCGCCGGCGATCTCTACGTCGGCGAGCGCGGCGAGGTGGAAGGCGAGATCAAGGTGGGTCGACTGTTCGTCACCGGCAAGGTGCAGGCGGTAGTGCAGGCGCAGCGCGTCGAGATCGCGCCCGGTGGTCAGCTGCGCGGCGAGGTCGCCACTCCCTGCCTGGTGGTCGACGAGGGGGCGATCTTCGAGGGGCAGTCGCGGATGGTCGAGCGCGAGCCTGCGCCTGCCGCCAACAACACTGCGCCAGCCTCAGCGACCGAGGGTCTCGTAGGACGGCACGAAGCTCAGCGGGTGAGTGGCTAGGAACGACGGCTCGAAGGCGCCGGTGAGCGCCCTGCCGTCCATGTCGCGACCCACCGGCAGGCCGAGCGCATATAGCATCGTCGGCACGACGTCCTCGATGGCGGCATCACCGACGAAGCTTCCCGCCCGCACCTCGTCGCCGCGCAGCAGCAGGACGCCGTCGGCGGTGCCGCTGAGCACGCCCTCCAGCGGCGTGCGGCCGAAGCTGGCGACGCGGCGCCAGGGGCCGGGCGTCGAGGCGCCGAAGGGGGAGACGACGGCGAGCAAACGCGGCCCGCGGGTGTGCCGCCAGAGCTGGCCGAGATAGTCGTCGAGGAAGCGGTAGTAGTCCTCGACCAGCCGCGCCGACGCGGCGACGCGTGCGCTCTGCACCCCCTCGAGCTCGTGCGCGGCGTAGCCGCCGAACCAGCGGCGGGAGACCTGCCGCAGGCCAGGCAGGCGGAGGAAAAACGCGCGCGGGCGGGGCGGCTGGTCGAGCAGCTGCAAGGCGAGCGTTTGCCGCCAGAGGTCTTGGGCCAGGGCGCCGATCACCGGCGGCGGGGGTGGCGAGCCGAAGCCGGCGAGCACCGCCGAGTCGATTTGCGCCGCCCCGACGCGACAGCGCGCGGCGCGCGTCGCCAGCGCCGGCGGCCACACCTGCCGCGGCTGGTCGCGGAAGAAGCCCTCGGAGACCGCAAACGACAACGGCACGCCGGCGCTCGGCGTCGCTTCCGGCCAGCCGATGACGCCGCTGGTGACCTCCAGCCTGGCGAGCACGTCCCACAGCGCCAGCGCATGCCGTTCGTCGCGCCCGGCCGGTAGCGAGCGCGCACCGAACAACCCCCAGCGGCCGAAACCGATCCCCGCCGGCAGCAGCCGCAGCGCCACGCCCGGGGCGAGGAAGGGTGCCGGCTCCAGCCAGTCGCTGCGCACGCCGTGGCGATGCGGATACTTGCCCGTTCCCAGCGTGGCCCACAGTGGCTGCGCGCGGGTCGGCGTGAACGAGCGCAGGCGGGCGTAGCTGCCCTCGCGCAGCATGGCGGAGAGAAACGGCAGCCGGCCCTGCTCGGCGAGCGGCAGCAGGGCATCGAGCGTCGCCGTGTCGATGCCGACGACGTAGAGCTCCAGCTGCCGCTGGCCTTCGACGACGGCGGCGAGTGGTGTGGGCTCGGGCCGCGGCTGATAGGCCTCGCGCCGCTCGACCAGCGCATAGAGCGAGAGCACGGCCACCAGCGCGATCGCCCAGCGGCTGCGTAAGCCGTAGCGCCGCCTCCCCAGCGTGTGCGCCAGCGCCGTGCAGAGGACCACGAGGGCGGCGAGGGCAAGCCAGGCGGCCGCCTTGAGCAGCCGCACGTTGATGCCCGCCGGCAGGTAGTAGGCGTACCAGGATGCCTGCACCGCGTCGAGGACGGCGAAGAGCAGCAGCACGAAAGCGAGCGACCAGGGAAGGGCGCGTTCGGCGCGCGCCCGCCGGCGGCCGAGCAACGGCAGGTGCAGCACCAGGCTGACGGTACCGAGCAGCGCCGCATAGGCCAGCACTCCGCGCAGCAGCGGCACGACGCGAAAGGGGAGCTCGGGATTGAGGAAGAAGAGCAGACCCGCGAGGTGGGCGCCGGCGAGCAGGCCGGGAAGCAGGGCACTGGCGAGCAGCCGCGGGCCCGGTGGCGGGACGCCGACGGCGACGGGAGGCTCGGCGATGTCGCTGTTGGTGGTCATGGTGGCGCGCTATCATTCCATCTCGGATGCCCGCCCCGCCCGAGGAGCTGTCGGCGAACGGTCCCGCCTCCCGTTCCACCTCCCCGAGCAACGATCGCCGCCCTCTCGACCGCGTCGCCGTGGCCCTCGACACGGACGACTGGCAGCAGTTCGCCGCCTGGTGCCGGCTGTTCGGTCCGCGCGTGGGCCTGCTCAAGGTCGGGCTCCAGGCGTTCGTACGCTGGGGCGCTCGCGCGGTCGAGACGGCGCAAGCGAGCGGGCGCGGCGTCTTCCTCGACCTCAAGCTGCACGACATCCCCAACACCGTCGCCGGCGCCGTGGCGGCCGCCCGCAGCCTGGAGGTGCAGCTGCTCACCGTCCACGCTGGCGGGGCCGAGCCCATGTTGCGGGCGGCGGTGGAGGCCGCCGGCAACGACGTGGCGATCCTCGCGGTGACCCTGCTGACCCACCTGGGAGACGAGGAGCTGACCGCGCTCGATCTGCCGGGTGGCGCGACGGTGCGCGTCGAGCGATGGGCAGAGCTGGCAGCTCGCGCCGGCTGCGCCGGCGTCGTCTGCTCGCCGCAGGAAACGGCGGCGCTGCGCCAGCGGCTGCCGCGGCCCTTCCTGCTGGTCACGCCTGGCGTGCGGCCCGCCGGCAGCACGCCGGGCGATCAGCGGCGGGTAGCAACTCCCGCCGCCGCGCTGCGCGACGGCGCCGATTGGCTGGTCGTCGGCCGGCCGCTCACGGGGGCGCCCGACCCCGCCGCCGCGCTCGCGGCGCTCGAGGAAGAGCTCGCCGGCCCCGCCGGCTGACCGACCGGCCGGCTAGAACATGTAGATGTTGCGGTCCACCATCTGGTGGAACTGCCACTCATACGTGTAGCCGGGGAACTCGATGGGTATCGTGTAGGTGGCTTCCATCCGCACGCGATCGCGGTCCTTGTGCACCACGACCTGCTTCTCGTCGAGGGGAATCATCAGCTCATCCGCCTTGGCAAGGATGCCCTTCTTGAGGTCCTCGGCGGTCTGGCGCTGCGACCATTTCGCCTGCTCGACCATGTAGTCGTAGAGCTCGGCCGTCTTCACCTTCACCGGGATCATCTTGAAGGCGATCATGCCGGCGATGGCGAAGCCGAGGATCCAGAGCACACAGCCGATCTTTCCCTGTCCCGCTTGCCTGCGCATGGACGTTGCTCTCCTGGGTGGGATGGGGTACGCCGCCATTTTACCCCTATTGCACCAGGTGCACGTCGCGCCCGCGACCAGGGCCCGCCGACCAGTAGACGGCGACCACGCGTCCCAGCAGGTAGTGCCGGGGAACGAAGCCCCAGAACCGCGAGTCGGTCGAGGACTCCCGGTTGTCGCCGAGCACGAAGAAGGCGTCCTCTGGGACCGTCGCCGGTCCGAAGTTGTCGCGCCGGCGGTAGAAGAGATCGACCAGCAGCGAGCTGGGGTAGCTGTTGGGATCGGTGTGCCGCACGTAAGCCACCTCGTCGATCGGCCGGTCGCCGCGGCGCAGCTGACGCCGGATCACCTCCACGCGCTCGCCCGGCGTCGCCAGCACCCGCTTGACATAGGGGCGGCGCGGATCGCGCGGGTAGCGGAACACTGCCACGTCACCGTCGCGCGGGTCGCGCTGGGGCAGCCAGCGTTGCTCCCACTGCCAGCGACGCGGCGCGAAGACGAAGCGATTGACCAGCACGTGGTCGCCCACCACCAGCGCCGGCTCCATCGACGCCGTGGGGATGCGATACGCCTGGGCGACGAACGTGCGGGCCCAAGTGGCCAGCAGCACCGCCACCAGCAGCACCTCGGCGAGATCGCGCAGGCCGCTCGCCGCACGCCCCCGACCGCTCACCGCGTGGTGCTCACCGGATGAGGCGGAGGCTGCGGTTCCAGCGGGTCTTGGGTAGGAAGCCGGCAGCCGTGCGCCCGAGCTGCGCGAGCTTGGAGAGCAGGCTCACCGGCTGCCCGTCGGGAGTCTCGCCGCCGTAGGACCAGTAGATGAGGAAGGCGCGGCCCTTGATGTAGTGGCGCGGCACGGCGCCCCAGTAGCGCGAGTCGTACGAGAAGTCGCGGTTGTCGCCGAGGAAGAAGTAACGCCCCGGCGGCACCGTGAGGGGGCCGAAGTTGTCGCGGCGGTAGAGCTGGTAGTTGTAGGCGTTGCGCTCGCTGCCCAGGCGCGTGTCGCCGTGCACGGCGTAGGTCGCGTCTTCGACCGGCCGGCCGTTGACGAGGAGCTGCTTCTGCCGCATCTCGATGCGGTCGCCGGGCAGACCGATGAGCCGCTTGACGAGGTCGATGCTGGGGTCCTCCGGCGAGCGGAAGACCACCACGTCGCCGCGGTGCGGCGCGCGGGAGGGGAGCCATCCGCCGCCGTCGCGGCCGCCGAAGACGTAGCGGTTGACGATCAGGTGGTCGCCCACCAGCAGGGTCTTCTCCATCGACCCGCTGGGGATGTAGAAGGTCTTGAGCACGAAGGTGTTGGTGAAGCCGAGGAAGAGCCCCGCCACGAGCAGGGCCTCGAGATACTCGCGCCACACCGGCTGCGGCCGTGCCTCCGACATGGCGCGCATCTTCGCAGCCAGCCCGCCCCCTAGCAAGGTCGTGTCAAGCGATTTTGCGGCCGTCCAGATCACTTGACGCCCGCAGTGGCGCCTGGCGGAGCAGCGCCCTCAACGTTGCGCGGCGCGGGTGGCCCGGGGCGGCGTGACGCGCCGCGGCAAGACCGCTTGACGCCGGCGCCCACACGGGGGTCCAGCGGTCGGCTGGTAACCATCTAAGAATGCGCAGCTTAGCCGAATTGCCGCACTGTGGCATAGACCGTGATCTCAGGGACCGCCGAACCCGGAGAAAGGAGGTGGGGCGGACCCGGAAAGAACAGACCAACCCTCGGCAGGGATAACGAGACAGAGACCGAGACAGTGACAGAGACCGAAACAGTGCCTCAGCAGTCGCCACCGAACCCGGGCGGCTCCGCCGCCCACCGAACCCGATTCGAAGACAGGAGAGACAGCCATGCATCGGAACCTGCGCAACACGTTCGGCATCCTGATGGTCGCCTTGCTGCTCGCCCCCCTCGCCGCCGCCGCGGCGCCTGCTCCCGCCGGCGTCGTCAACGTCAACACCGCCAGCGTCCAGCAGCTACAGCTGCTGCCGCGCATCGGCGCCTCGGTGGCGCAGCGCATCCTCGACTACCGCAAGGAGAACGGCAAGTTCGCCGCCCTCGACGACCTCATGCTGGTGCGCGGCATCGGCGAGTCGACCTTCCAGCAGCTCAAGCCCTACGTCAGCCTGACCGGCGAGACGACCCTGAAGGACAAGGTCAAGCCGACCCGGTCCGCCAGCAAGCCGGCGGCCCCGGCGCCTGCCAAGCAGGAAGGCTGAGCCACCACGCGGACGGGGGCCGGGCTGGGTCCGCGCCCCCGTCCCCATTACCCCAAA
>DASYUP010000391.1:0-5967 GCA_036001185.1 Thermoanaerobaculia bacterium | reverse complement strand
GCGGCAACGGCCAGACGATGCCGTCGGCGTCATAGTTCTGCTCGATGGCGGCGGCCACCGTACGGCCGATGCCGAGGCCATAGCAGCCCATCGCCATGGGCTTGCTCTCGCCGGCGGCGTCGAGGAAGTTGCACTGCATCGGCGCCGAATATTTGGTGCCCAGCTTGAAGATGTGGCCCACCTCGATGCCGCGGAACTCCTCGAGGGTGCCGTCGCAGCGCGGGCAGGGATCGCCGCCACGCACCAGCACGAAGTCCCCCCAGGCGGTGGGCTGAGCGTCGACCCCCCAGTTGCAGCCCACCCAGTGCGTCTCGGCCTCGTTGGCGCCGCAGACGAAGTTGGCGATGCCGCGCACCGACTCGTCGGCTACCAGGTCGATGCCGCCGCGCAGGCCCACCGGCCCGGCATAGCCGACCGGCGCGCCGGTCGCCGCCACCACCTGCTCCTCGCCGGCGAGTGCCAGCCGCTGCACGCCGAGGAAGTTGCCGAGCTTGATCTCGTTGACCTCGCGGTCGCCGCGAATGGCCACCGCCACCAGCCCCTGCTCGGTTTCGTAGACCAGCGTCTTGACGATGCGCGACGGCGGCACGCCGAGCAGTGCCGCCACCTCCTCCACCGCCTTGGCCCCCGGGGTCGGCACGCGGTCGCGTTGCCGAGGCTGCTCCGGCGGCAGGTGCCAGTGGGTGGCCCGCGTCATCGCCTTCTCGGTGTTGGCGGCGTAGCCGCATTGCGGGCAGCGCACCACCGCGCTCTCGCCCGAGCTGGCGAGCACCATGAACTCGTGGGACGAGGAGCCGCCAATGGCGCCAGTGTCGGCCTCCACCACCGAGTACTCGAGGCGGCAGGCCTCGAAGATGCGGCAGTAGGCCTGCCGCATCGCCTCGTAAGCCGCGTCGAGCGAGGCGGCGTCGACGTGGAAGGAGTAGCCGTCCTTCATCAGGAACTCGCGGCCGCGCATGAGGCCGAAGCGGGGACGGATCTCGTCGCGGAACTTGACCTGGATCTGGAACATGTTGAAGGGCAGCTGCCGGTAGCTGCGCACGTCGCGGCGCACGATGTCGGTGATCACCTCCTCGTGCGTCGGGCCGAAGCAGAAGTCGCGCTCGTGGCGGTCCTTGAAGCGCAGCAGCTCCTTGCCGTAGCGTTGCCAGCGGCCCGACTCCATCCACAGCTCGGCCGGTTGCACCGCCGGCATATGCAGCTCGACGGCGCCGGCCTTGCCCAGCTCGCGGCGCACGATGTCCTGCAGCTTCTGCAGGCTGCGCCAGCCGAAAGGCAGGTAGCTGTAGATCCCCGCCGCCGCCTTCTTGATCATCCCGGCGCGCACCATCAGCTTGTGACTCACCACCTCGGCGTCGGCGGGGACCTCGCGGGTGGTGAAGAGATAGAACTGGCTCCAGCGCATGTCTCGCGATCCTTTCTGCTACTTGCCCTCGGCTACACGAGGTTCGCCGCCGATGCCTCGCGGGCGGTCGTCGTCGCGCAGCACCTGCAGGTCCGACCAGTCCCATGCCCGGGCTTCACTGAGCGGCGGCTCGACGTTCCACCGCCGCGTCCCCGGCGCCATGGCGCCGCGCCAGGCGACGAACCCGCTGCCGGCGAGGGCGATCAGGAACGCGCCCGCGGCGGCGATTCTCGACCAGCGCCCGGCGCTCGGCAACCACTCCAGGAAGGGCAGCAGCATGAGCACCAGCAACGGCAGCAGCTCGGCGAAGCGCAGCGGGCCGAACGCCATGGTCCGCCACCACCCCGGATCGCGGGCCGCGAGGGCTAGGTAGAGCGCCGCCGCCGCCACGGCGGCGACGTAGAAGGCGCGCTTCCAGCCGCTGCCGCGCACGATCGCCAGCGCTCCCCCGGCGACGGCGAAGGCGAGCACCGGCGCGCCGGTGAACAGCCCGCGATTGGCGGAGAGCAGCAACCCTCGCGCGTCGTGTGCCCAGGCGCGCAGGCCGTCGACGTGCGCCAGGGGGGGCGGCAGGGCGCTGCCGAAGGCGAGCCGCGCCCACAGCGCGGCGAGCGCTGCCACCGCGGCGAAGCCGCCGGCCCAGAGGAGGAGCGCCACGCGCGGGCGGCCTCCCAGCCCCCACGGATCGAAGTGATCGCCGCGCCGCCGCGCCACCAGCGCAACCGCCACCACCAGGCTCAGCAGGGCGCTGCTCGGGCGGACGGCGAGCGCCAGCCCGCCGAGCGCGCCAGCCCAGGCGGCGGCCGCCGCCGAGGGCTCGCCGAGCGCCAGGATCAGCGCGGCAAGCTCGAGCGGGACCGTTACGCCATGGCTCCACAGCCCGCCGGCATCGACGGCGAGGTGGGGCGTGGCGAACGCGAAGATGCCGGCGCCGATCGCCGCCAGCCGCGGCCGCGCCCCCAGCCGGCCGGCGACGACGAAGAGCAGCGCCGCCGCGAGGGCAGCGAGGCCATCGGCGACGGCGTCGCCCAGCCGTTGCAGGCGCGCCGCCGGCGAGGTGGTGCCGCGGAGCAGGTGGTCAGCCAGCCAGACCGCCGGCAGGATGGCCACCGCGACGCCCCCTGCCGCGCGTGCGGCCGCCGGCTCGCCGCCCGGCGGCGTCTCGTCGGCGCCAGGCGTGCGGCTCGCGCGACGGCCGGCAGCGTCGGATGTCCCGTCGCGCAGCAGGGCGAGCGCCGAGGCCACGTAGCGGCGATTGCCGGCCGGGTCGCCGGCGGGGAGGCTCACCTGCGTGTAGACGGCGAAGCAGGCGGCGCCGAGGGCCACTGCCATGGCCGCCCGGCGGGCGCCGCCCCGCGCCAGCAGCGCCACCCAGGTGACGACCAGGGCGGGCGCCAACAGCGTCCGCAGCAGGCCGCGGAGCCGCGGCCAGTCGGTGAGCCACGGCGTCGCCGCCGGCGCGGCGAGCAGCAAGAGGAGGGTCACCACCAGGACGGTCGCGAGCAGACCCAACCCCAGCGCCGCCCCTGGCGAGCGCCGGCCGATCGCCGGTGCTTCGGTGGTGCCATCGTCCAGCGGCATCACCAAGCTGCGTCCCTCCCGCTCGCTACCATCTCGCTCCTTCGCCTACCCTCAATTCGCGTAGCCCAACGCTCGCAACTGCTGCTCGCCTTCCGCACCCAGCTTTCCCGCCGGCCGCACCAGCGTCCCCGGCGCCGCCTGCGGCCAGCGCAGCACGCTGCGCAGGTAGGCCGCGGTGATCGGCAGCCGCGCCAGCAGGTCGCGCCGTTCGCCGGGATCGCGGCGCCGATCGTACAGCGCGGCGCGCGTCGAGCCGTCGTTGAAGGTGGCGGCGATGAGTCGATAGTCACGGCTGGTCACCGCCGCCTCGTGGCGGTCGGCGAGACGCTGGTAGGAGCGCGCCGGCGCGGCCAGCGGCGGTTCGGCGCCGGCGATCTGCGGCAGCAGGGTGCCGCCGTCGAGGCCCACGGGCACCGCCTGCCCGGCGAGCTCCAGCAGCGTCGGCACCAAGTCGACCTGCTGCGCCAGCGTCGCCACCCGCCGGCCCGCACCGAGACCGGGGACGCGGACGAGGAGAGGAATCGACAGCGTCTCGGCGTGCAGGTTGCCGCCGTGCTCCCAACCGTGGTGCTCGAAGAACTCCTCGCCATGGTCGGCCAGCACCACGACCACCGTGTCGCCCCACAGGCCGCGCCTCTCGAGCCAGGCCCTGAGGTCGCCGAAGGCCTGGTCGTTGGTGGCCACCTCGGCGTCGTAGAGCGCCCGCAGCTGCCGCGCGGTGCCAGGAGTGAGGGGCACCGCGCCCTGCTCGAGCCGGCGCAACGCCCGGCGGGTGCCCAGCGCGGGTGGCACCCCGGCGGCGAAGCGCGAGCGGAAGGGCTCGGGGGGATCGTAGGAGCCATGGGGCTCGATGGTGTGCAGGTAGGCGAAGAAGGGGCGCCGATCGCTGGCAGCGGTGTCGAGCCAGCGTTCGAGCTCGCCGGTGAGCGTGCTCGCCGCGTCGAGCTCGCCGAGCAGCTGGCGCATGAAGTCATTGCCCTGGCGGAAGCCGATGCGGCCGCTGACGTTGACGTTGGCGACCAGCGAGGCGGTGCGGTAGCCGGCGGCGTGCAGGCGCTCGGCGAGCGTGGTGGCGCTCTCGGCCAGCGCGTCGTGCCGGCCCAGCACGCCGTGCGACGCCGGCGTGAGGCCGGTGAGCAGCGAGGCGACCGCCGGCCGCGTCCACGACCCCTGCGCCACCGCGTCGTCGAACACCGTGGCGCCGGCGGCGAAGCGGTCGAGGTGGGGCGACACGCCGCGGCGACCGCCGTAGCAGCCGAGCCCGTCGCGTCGCAGCGCGTCGACGAGGTAGATGAGCACGTTGAGCGGCCGCCGCCGGGCGCGCCAGGCCGCCTCCCTCTCCTCTGCTGCTGCGGCGGCGGCGGCGGCGGTGCCGCGCGCCCCGAGGGCGAGGCCGGAGAGCAGCAGCCCGCCGCCCGCGTGGCCCTGACGGGCCTCCGCCGGCACGGCGGCGAGCTCGAGCCGCGCCACGCCGCCTTCCGGCGGCAGCCGCGCCACGCGCAGAAGCGGCACCGGCACCAGCATGGCGCGCGTGTCGCCGCGCCGGTCGGTGGCGACGCGGACCAGCAGGCGCCCCTCCCCCTGCCCGCAACGCGCCAGGCGGGTCAGGCGCAGCGCCCCGGACGACGGTAGCTCGGCGTAGAGGGTCAGGCGGGCGCCGTAGGGAATGAAGACGCCACCCTGGCGACGGGCGAGCGCCTCGCAGCGGGCTGCCACCTCCGCTGCCGCCCGAGGGCCGCTCGCCACCGCCACCGACAGCTCGCGCTGCAGCGTCGCCACCGGCGCGTAGTCGCTGGCCCGTGGCGGGCCGCCGCAGGCGCCCGTCAGGGCCAGCAGCAGCGGCAGGGCCAGACGCCTCAGGCCTTGCCGCGCCCGCGCAACCGCGAGTAGAAGCGGTGGCTGTCGCGCAGGCATTCCATCATCTTGAACTCGAGACCCTGGCCGCGCCGCCGCAGGCTGCGGGCACGCTCGAGCACACGGCGCGCCTGGTCCTCCTCGCCGGAGGCGAGCAGGGCCATGCCGAGCTGAGTGAGGGTGGGGGCAGAGGCACCGAGCTGGCTGGCGCGGGCGAGGAACTCCACCGCCTGCGAGTACTCCTTGCGCTTGTAGTGCACCCAGCCGAGGGCGGCGAGTGGGAACTGCTGCAGCTCCTCGGGGGCGAGGTCGACGGCACGGCGGGCGAAGTCGAGGGCCTCGTCGAGGTTCTCCTCCATCTCCGCCAGGTTCCACGCCATCTCGTAGTAAGCGATGGTCTTGGCGAAGTTGCCCCGGCCGGCGGCGAGCAGCTCCTCGCCGAGGCGGTTGCCCTCGCGCAGCCGCCCCTGCTCGCGCAAGGCCTCGATCCAGGTGGCGTAGGCGGTGGAGAGCAGCATCTCGCCGGGATTCTCGCCCGCCACCCGGCGCACCACCGCCTCGATCTCCTGCGGCCGGTCGAGCGCCAGGCAGGCGAGCGCGTAGTAAGTGAGCACGGTGGGATGGTCGGGGGCGCTCTTGAGGGCGCGGCGGAAACACTTGTAGGCCTCGTCGAGGCGGTCGGCCTCCAGCGCCACCTCCCCCTGCTTGAGCGCCGCCGCGGCGTCGCCGGCCAGCGGCGGCAGCGGCGAGATCCCCTGCTCGCCGAGGTAACGCACCAGCTCGCGGTAGCGGAACTTGCGCGGGTTGAGCCGCTGGGCGCGGCGGAAGGCGTCGAGCGCCTTGCGGTTCCATCGCTTGTCGAGATAGACGAGACCCAGCTGGTAGTGCGCCTCCTCGAACAGCGGGCTCTTCACCACCGCGTCGCGCAGGCAGCGCATCGCCGGCCCCAGCTGCCCCATCTCGTGCAGGCAGCGGCCGAGCAGGAAGAGCGCCTGCGGCACCGGCTCGATGCGCACCGCCCGCTGCAGGTGCTGCGCGGCGCGCGCCGGATCGCCCTGCGAGGCGTAGACGGCGCCGAGCGAGAAGTGCGGCAGGAAGCTCTCGCCGTGGAGCTCGACGGCGCGCTG
>DASYUP010000390.1:0-7990 GCA_036001185.1 Thermoanaerobaculia bacterium | reverse complement strand
GCATTAAGCCAAACTTGGTACTCTAGTCGCGAAGCTGTGATTTGCCCGCCGGCGCCTTGCGCCGGTAAGAAACTTGCCGGGTCGCAACCGTCTGATTTCGGACTCGGGCGCCGGGCGTGGCGATTGAATAATAACGACGCGTCGGACTATTAGGAGAAGAACATGTCCAAGGGCCAATCCCTGCAAGATCCCTTCCTGAACGCGCTGCGCCGCGAGCGCATCCCGGTTTCGATCTATCTGGTCAACGGCATCAAGCTGCAAGGCACGGTCGAGTCCTTCGACCAGTTCGTCGTGCTGCTGCGCAATACCGTGAGCCAGATGGTCTACAAGCATGCGATTTCGACCGTGGTTCCCGCGCGCAACGTGCGCGTCGGCCTCGAGCACGCCCATGCGCACGGTGCCGGCGCGGCGCCGGCGGCCGGATCCGGCGCGGCCGAAGGCGGCGACGACAGCGCTTGATAGCGCGTCGCCAGGCACCATCTTCGTAGGAGCGCCCTGGCGGGTGCTCCCAATCGCGCCCGCGCGCGCTCCTACGTCTTTCCACGCGAGGATATTCCGCTGTTCGAACGATCAAAAAAAGGCGAGCGCGCACTGCTGGTGCAGCCGCAGGCGCCGGGTCGATCCGACCCCGATGTGATTGAAGAGTTCGCCGAACTGGCGCGATCCGCCGGTGCGGAGGTGCTGGGCCAGATCACCGCCCGCGTCGAACGACCGAGCCCGCGTTTCTTCATCGGCAGCGGCAAGGCCGAAGAGGTCAAGCTGCAGCGCCAAGCGCTCGACGCCGACCTCATCCTGGTCAACCACAGCCTGTCGCCGGTGCAGGAGCGCAATCTCGAAAAGCTTACCGAGTGCCGCGTGGTCGATCGCACCGGGCTGATCCTCGATATTTTTGCCCAGCGCGCGCGTTCGCACGAGGGCAAGCTGCAGGTCGAGCTGGCGCAGCTCAAGTATTCGCTGCCGCGGCTCACCGAGAAAGACGCCGGCCTGTCGCGGTTGACCGGCGGCATCGGCGGCCGGGGACCCGGCGAGACGGTACTGGAGATCGGCCGCCGGCGGATCCGCGACCGCATCCGCAACCTCGAGGAGCGGTTGGAGCGGCTGTCGCGCGAGCGCGCCCTGCGGCGCCGGCAGCGCAGCGAGTCAGCGCTGCCGGTGCTGTCGATCATCGGCTACACCAACGCCGGCAAGAGCACGCTGCTCAACGCCCTCACCAACAGCGAGGTGGAGGCGCGCAACGAGCTGTTCGTGACGCTCGATCCCACCAGCCGGCGGCTGCGCTTCCCGCGCGAGGGCGAGGTGGTGATCACCGACACCGTGGGCTTCATCGCCGACCTGCCGAAGGACCTCGTGACTGCCTTTCGCGCCACCCTCGAGGAGCTCGCCGACGCCGACCTGCTGCTGCAAGTGGTCGACGCCGCCGACCCCGATCTCGAGCGCAAGGTCGACGCCGTGGCGGTGCTGCTCGCCGACCTCGAGCTGGCGGAGATCCCGCGCCTGATGGTGCTCAACAAGGCCGATCTGGTCGACGGGGAGACGGCGCGCGGCCTCGAGGAGCGCTTTGACGGCGTGGCCGTCTCGGCGCAGCAGCGGCGGGGGCTCGATCGCCTCATTCGCGCCGCCGAGGAGCGGCTGCAGCAGCGCATGGTGCGACGCGCGGGCGACGGGGCGGTGGCCAAGGACGAAGCGGAGAGCGCGCCGCGGCGTTCCTCCGCCGCGGCGCGCTCCCGTCACGTCGCCCGCTAGTCGCGCGCTCGTCGCCAGTCGTTTACGGGCACGGGAAGGCGCTGCTGTCGGTCACCGCCGGCGCCGGCTCGCCGGCGAAGTTGAAGTAGTAGTGCACGCGACCGGTCACGTAGTCGAAGACGCCCAGCCGGTAGTGGACGTCGGTCGTCGCCGCCGAGTAGATCCACCAGCGGCTGTTGAAGCTGCAGGCGTTGACCCCCTTGACCAGGATCTCCCAGTTGGCGGAGTCGAAGAACCAGAGGTTGGTGGAGCTGTCGCTCGAGCCGAGGACCCTGCCGATGGAACCGGAGGGGCCCGCGGTCACGTGGCCGTCCGCGGCCGGCGCCGTGTAGAGGGTGAACTCGCCGCTGACGCCGAAGCGATGGCTGAAGAAGCAGGCGTTGGTCGGTGTGACGAGGCAGTCGTTGCCGCCGCAACCGGGGCAGAAGGGGAAGAACAACGAGGTCCCCTGCGGGCTGCCGCCATGGTGGCCACCCACGGCGTCGAGGGAGTTGTCCGCCAGGTGCCAGAGGGCGACCAGGCCCGGTGTGGGGCCGGTGATCGGGAAGTTGATGTTGTGGCGTATCTGCGCCGTGGTGCGGGCCACGTTCCACAGCCGCACTTCCCAGATCCCGCCCTGGATGGTGTTGTTGGCAAAGTCGACGTCGGCTCCGAGACGCAGGGGCTGGGCGTTGGCGGGCAGGAGCCCCGTCTGCGGGAACACCGCCACCAGCTCGCCGTCGATGTAGTGCCGGCGGAACGCGCCGTCGTAGGTGACGGCGATGTGGTGGACACCGCTGGCGACCGTGCCGCCGTCCTTGAGGGATGCGCTGCCGGCGAGATAGCTGCGCAGGGTGCCGCTGCAGATGCCGATCCAATAGGAGGTGAGGTAGCCCTTGCCGAGCAAGCTCCTGCAGCCGGCGGGGCTGCTCGAACGCGACATGAACAGCTCGATGGTGATCTGGGAGCTGGGGTTGAGCGCCGGGCTGGTCGGCACTTGCACGTAGCCGTCCGCGGCGCCGGCCAGTGACAGGTAGATATCGAATGGCTGCGCCTGGGCCGCCACCGCCAGTCCCAGCGCCGCCACGAGCGAACACGAGAGATTGCGAACGAAGCGCATGGTTTCCTCCTTGGGACGAGGCCGAGTGTCCGGCCTCAGCAGGAGTATCGAGAACGGCGGCCCAAAGCTGCCATCCGCCAGCGCCTCAAAAGAGGTCGAGGGCGCAGAGATGGTGGTAGATGCTGTCCTTGGTGGCGGCGTCCCACCCCGGGTAGCGGGCCGTCATGCGCCCCCAGGCCGCCTGCAGACGCGCCGAGGCAGCGTGCCCCTCGGCGAGAGCGAAGACGGCGTCCATGTCCTTGCCGGCGCTGCGCAGCGGGGCCGCCTTGGCGAAGAGCTCCCGCTGCAGCGTCACGGCGGCGACGACGTCGTCGCGGAACGCTTCGAGCCCCGCCGGCGGCGGCTCGGCGCCCAGCCGCGCCAGCAGCTCGGCGGTCGTTGCCTGGTAGCGGGCCGTCGCCGCGGCGATCCGCGGCGGGTCGTTGAACAGCGCGTCGAGCACCAGCAGCTTCGCCTGCGTCGCCCGCAGGATGCGGGTGTAGGTGTGGTTGATGTAGGCGCGGTCGGGGGCCGGGATCCCCACCGGGTCGCGCGGCAGGGCCTCGAGCGCGCAGGGATAGCGGAGCCCGGGCGGCGGGGAGATGTCGGTGGGGTAGGCGTCCTGCGCAAAGTCGGCGACCGCGCTCGGGCCGGCGGCGCCGGCGCCGGCGACGATGGCGAGCGGCGCCTCCTGCTGGCAGGCGAGCGAAGAGCCAGCGGCGAGGAGCGCGGCGGCGGCCAGACGCGACGCCCGCATGGCGGCGCTCACGCGCCGATGGCGGCGAGCACCGGCGCGCCCAGCCTGGCGGTGGCGCCGCGGATATCGCGCAGCGCCTGCTCCAGCACCTCGATCCCCGCGCCCGGGCGGCGGGCGCCCTCGGTGAGCGCGCGCTTCCAGCGCCGCGCCCCCGGCTCGCCGTGGAAGAGCCCCAGCAGGTGGCGGGTGAGCCGCGGCAGCGGCTGCCCCGCCGCCAGCTGGCGGGCGGCGTAGGGGAGGAAGGCGGCGACCGCCGCGCCACGATCGGGCTGGGGGTCGGCGGCGGCGCCGAAGACGCGACGGTCCGCCGCCGCCAGCAGCCAGGGCTCGTGGTAGGCGGCGCGGCCGATCATCACGCCGTCGACGTGGGCGAGGTGACCGAGCGCCTCGTCGAGGGAGGCGACGCCGCCGTTGAGCACCACGGTGAGGTCTTGGCGGGCCGCCTTGAGGCGGTAGACGAGGTCGTGGCGCAGCGGCGGCACTTCGCGGTTCTCCTTCGGCGACAGGCCGGAGAGCCACGCCTTGCGGGCGTGCACGACGAACACCTCGCAGCCGGCGCCGGCGACCGTCTCGACGAACTCGAGGAGCGGCTCGAAGCCCTCCTGCTCGTCGATCCCCAGCCGGTGCTTCACCGTCACCGGGACGCGCACGCGTGCCCGCATAGACGCCACCGCTTCGGCCACCACCCGCGGCTCGCGCATCAGGCAGGCGCCGAAGCGCCCCCGCTGCACGCGGTCGCTGGGGCAGCCGACGTTGAGGTTGACCTCGCAGAACCCCAGCCCCTCGGCGAGCTCGGCGCAGGCGGCGAGCGCCGCCGGGTCGTCGCCGCCGAGCTGCAGGGCCAGCGGGCGCTCGGCCGCCTCGTGGGCGAGCAGGCGGCGCCAGTCGCCGTGCAGCAGGGCGTTGCTGGTCACCATCTCGGTGTAGAGCAACGTGCGCCGGGTGAGCAGGCGGTGGAAGGACCGGCAGTGGCCGTCGGTCCAGTCCATCATCGGTGCCACCGCCAATCGCCGATCGTCCTGCGGGGCCTCATCGACCTGCGCCGAGTGGGGGCGCCCCGTGCCCCTGGTGGGGCAGGGGGTGGGGGGGATAGGGGTGGAGTGCATCACAGCGATACCACCGCCGCCTGCACCTCCTCGCGGATCGCCCGGAAGGTGGCCACCTCGGCGAGGAAGGGGTCGAGCATCTGTGCGTCGAAGTGGCGGCCGCGCTGCGCCACCAACAGCTCGAGCACCTCGCGCTCGGGGATCGCCGGGCGGTAGATGCGGTCGTGCACCAGCGCGTCGTAGACGTCGCAGACGGCGACGATGCGGGCGGCCTCGGGGATCGACTCGCCGGCGAGCCCCAGCGGGTAGCCGCCGCCGTCCCAGCGCTCGTGGTGGGAGAGGGCGATCTCGCGCGCCATGTCGATGAGGCCGATCTCCGAGCGCTCGAGAATGCGGGCGCCGATCACCGTGTGCTGCTTGATGATCTCGAACTCGTCGGGCAGCAGCGGCCCCGGCTTGAGCAGGATGGAGTCGGGCACGCCGATCTTGCCGATGTCGTGCATCATCGCCGCCACCCGCAGGTCGTCGACGCGCGCCGCCGGCCAGCCGAGCATCTGCGACAGCGCGGCGGCGTAGAGGCCGATGCGCCGGACGTGGGCGCCGGTGTCGGTGTCGCGGAACTCGGCCGCCGCCACCAGGCGCAGGGCGATCTCCTCCTCGCGGCGGCGGATCTGCGTGGTGCGCCGTCGCACCTCGCCTTCCAGCCGCTCCTGCGTCGCCTGCGACAGCAGGGCCAGCTGCCGCCGCTGCAGGGCGTTGGCGGCGTTGATCGCCAGCTCGTTGACGTCGAACGGCTTGATCAGGTAGCCGTAGGCCCCCAGCCGCAGAGCCTGGATGCCCACCTTGCGGTCGTCGACGCCGGTGACCATGAGCACCGCCAGCTCCGGGTGGCGCTGGCGCACCGTCGCCAGCAGCTCCATCCCCGACATCCCCGGCATGTGGATGTCGGAGACCATGAGCTCGAAGCGCTCGTCGCCGAGGGCGTCGAGAGCGGCCTCGGCGCTGGGAGCCAGGCGGCACTCATAGCCCTCGAGCTCCAGGCAGCGCTGGATCAGCTCGCGGATGTACGGCTCGTCGTCGACGATGAGGACGCGCGGAGCGCGGGTCTCCTCGGCGTCGAAGCCGGGGGCGGTGGCTTCGTCCATGGGGAGCGTAAACCCTAGCAGATCCTGCCCGTAAGTGCCCTTCCTCGACGGCGTGGCGGCGGCATGACGACTGTCATCGCCAGGCCGTGACGCCTCCCACTGGGGCGGCGCCGGCAGCCCGTGGATGATGGTTGGCGACAGCAGAGGAGGCACCGCCATGAAGCAGACCCAGGACCCGCCCGGCGCCGTCGTCGCCCGGCTGCGCGGCGTCGTCAAGCGTTTCGGCACCGTCACCGCCCTCGCCGGCCTCGACCTCGAGCTGCGGCGCGGCGAGCTCACCGCCGTGTTCGGCCCCAACGGCGCCGGCAAGACGACCGCCATCAAGTTGTTGCTCGGGCTCGCCCGGCCGACCGCCGGATCGGTCGAGCTCTTCGGCCACGCTCCCGGTGACCTCGAGGTGCGCCGCCGGCGCGGTGCCATGCTGCAGGTGGGCAAGGTCCCCGAGACGCTCACCGTGGGCGAGCACCTCGAGCTGTTCGCCAGCTACTACCTGCACCCGCTGGCGGTGGCCGAGGTACTGCGGCGCACCGGCCTTGAGCGGCTCGCCGGACGCCGCTTCGGCGAGCTCTCGGGCGGCGAGCGCCAGCGCACGCTCTACGCGCTGGCGCTGGTGGGCGATCCCGAGCTGCTCTTTCTCGACGAGCCGACGGTGGGCATGGACGTCGAGGCTCGCCGGGCGGTCTGGCAGGAGATTCGCCACACCGTCGACGAGGGGCGCTCGGTGGTGCTCACCACCCACTACCTCGAGGAGGCCGACGCGCTGGCCGAGCGGGTGGTGGTGCTGCACCAGGGGCGGATGCTCGCCGACGGCGACCCCGCCAGCATCAAGCGGCAGGCGGCGCTGCGCCGCGTGCGCTGCCGCACGTTGCTGCCCAAGGCGACGCTGCTGGCGCTCCCCGGCGTGCGCCAGCTCATCGAGGAGGGCGACCACGTCGAGCTGCTGGTGGCCGAGGCCGAGCCGCTGGTGCGCGAGCTGCTGGCGCTTGACCCCCAGGTCGCCGACCTCGAGGTCCGCTCGGCCGGTCTCGAGGAGGCCTTCCTTGCCCTCACCGCCGCTCCCGGCTCCGGTTTCGTCGTCGCCGCCTGACCCACGAGGAGGATCGACCATGTCCGCCACTGCCACCTACGGTCGCGCCCCCCGCGCCACCTCGTCGCCAGCGCCCTGGCGCCGGCACCTCCGCCTCTACGGGCTCGAAGCCAGGAGCGAGCTGCTCAAGGCGCTGCGGCTGCCGGCCTATTCGCTGCCAACCCTCGCCTTCCCCTGCGTCTTCTACCTCTTCTTCGGCGTCGCCTTCGGCAGCCATGGCGTGGGAACGGGGAGCACCACCATGGCGACCTACCTGATCGCCACCAACGGCGCCTTCGGCGTCCTCGGCGCCAGCCTGTTCGGCTTCGGCGTCGGGGTGGCCACCGAGCGGGGCCAGGGGTGGATGCTGGTCAAGCGGGCCACGCCGATGCCTCCCGCCGCCTACCTCGCCGCCAAGACCGCCATGTCGCTGCTCTTCGGCCTCATCATCGTGCTGCTGCTCACCGCGCTGGGCGTGGCCTTCGGCGGCGTGCGCATGCCGCTCGCCACCTGGGCGGGGCTCGCCGCCACCCTGGTCGCGGGGGCGATCCCGTTCTGCGCCATGGGACTCTTCCTCGGCTACCTCGCCGGACCCAACTCGGCGCCGGCGATCGTCAACCTGGTCTACCTGCCGCTGTCGTTCTGCTCCGGGTTGTGGATCCCGGTGCAGGTGTTGCCGCCCTTCCTCAAGCACCTGGCCGTCTACCTGCCGCCCTACCATTTCGCGCAGCTGGCGCTGCACTGGCTCGGCGCCGACCAGGGCGGGCGGGTGGTGGTGCACGTTGCGGCGCTCGTCGGCTTCACGGTGCTCTTCCTCGCCAGCGCCCGCTGGGCCTTCCTGCGCGACGAAGGGAAGACTTACGGTTGACGGTTGATACAGTTTCGAACACGCATGCGCATCCGCCTGCTGCCTGACATCCCCGACATCGGCTGGACGCCGTACCTCTGGCTCGCCTACCTGCTGGCCTTCTTCGTCGAGCCGGTGGTGCGGCGCGCCGAGGGACGCGAGTGGCTGGCGGTGTGGCTCGCCACGGCGCTGTTCCTGGTCCTCTACCTGCGCGGCTACTGGCTCAAGGGGGCGGAGATTCTGGTGGTGGTGGGGGCGGAGGTGCTGCTCGGCGTCCTCTTCACGCCATCAACTCGGGCGCGGTGGTC
>DASYUP010000389.1:0-12597 GCA_036001185.1 Thermoanaerobaculia bacterium | reverse complement strand
AGAGCTCCGGCGCGTGACCGCCGGCGGCCAGGGCGGCGTCGAGGGTGGCGATGGCGGCCTTGCCGTCGCCCTTCTCGCGCAGCAGGCGGGCGAGGTTCGCCGCCGCCTCCGGCAGCGTCGGGTCGAGGGTGAGGGCCTTGCGGTACTCGCGCTCGGCCTCGTCGCGACGTCCCAGGGCGAGCAGCGAGCCGGCGGCGTTCGCCACCGGCACGGCCGACAGCTCGTTCTCGCGCGCCGCCCGCTGGAAGAGCGCCAGCGCGTCCCCTTGGCGGCCGGCGGCGCGCACGCACTGTCCCGCCAGCTCGAGGGCCGGGAAGTTGTGGGGGTCCTGCTTGACGATGGCGTCGAGCCGCGGCAAGGCCTCGGCGCAGCGCTCCTGCTGCACGGCGGCGGCGGCACGGTGGAGGTCCTGCGCCACGGCGGTCATGCGACGCGGGTCGGGAAGGTCAGCGCGCACCTCGCCGCCGCCGCCACCGCTGACGTAGCCGAGGCTCTGCAGCTGCGCGCGCTGCTCGGCGGTGAGCAGGTTCTCCGGCGCCACCTTCGGGGTCAGCGTCTCGCCCATCGCCAGCAGCTCCTTCTCGAGCCGCTGCTGCCAGCGCTTCGCGGAGTAGGTCTGCTCGACCGCCAGGTCGCGGGTCTCCTCGGGGTCGGCGGCGATGTGGAAAAGGCTCGGCTGCGGGGCCTGCACGTAGAGGAAGGCGCCGTCGGAGATGGTGCGCAGCGGATACCACTTGTAGGCGAAGAAAGGCAGGAAGCTCTCGCTGTAGCTGAGCCGGTTGCAGCCGCCACCGTCCGACGGCGGCGGCAGCAGCGAGCGGCCGTCGAGGCCGCGCCGCGCCGGCAGGCCGGCGAGCTGCAGCAAGGTGGGTGCGAGATCGGCAGTTCGCACGAGGCACTCCTCGCTCTTGCCGGCCGGCACTCCGGGACCGGCGAGCAGCAGCGGCACCCGGCGCGCGCCGGCGCCGAGCAGCAACCCGTGAGTCAGCTCGCCCTGCTCGCCGAGCATCTCCCCGTGATCGCCGACGACGGCGACCACCGAGCTCGCCGGCAGGGCCCGCAGCAGGCGCCCGAGCTCGTGGTCGACGTAGGCGATCTCGCCGTCGTAGAGGCGGTGTGGACCGCTCGCCGCGTCGGCGAACGCCGTCGGCGGCCGGTACTCCTCGTGGGCATCGAAGTAGTGCACCCAGAGGAAGAACGGCGGTCGCAAGCCGGCCAGCGCGGCGAGGGCGGCGTCGGTGGTGGCCTGCGCCGGCCGCTCGCTCACCTCGGTGCCGGCGCTGTAGCCAGCGCCGAGGTCGTCGTCGTAGGTGCGAAAGCCCTGGTCGAGGCCGTGGCGGCGGGCGAGGATGACGGCCGAGACCACCGCCGCCGTGTCGTAGCCGGCGGCGCGTAGCGACTCGGCCACCGTCTCGAAGCGCGGCGCCAGGGCGAAGGTGCCGTTGTCGCGCACGCCATGTCGCGGCGGGTAGAGGCCGGTGAGAAGCGTCGAGTGGCTGGCGAGGGTGATGGGTGCGGCGGTGTCGCAGCGGGCGAAGCGCGTGCCGCCGCGCGCCAGTTCGTCGAGGTTGGGAGTCCGCGCGTGGGCCCACCCCCAGGCGCCGAGGTGGTCGGCGCGGGTGGTGTCGAGGGTCACCAGGACCAGGTTCGGCCGCGCCGCGCCGAAGGCGGGAACCGGAGCGAGCAGGAGCCCGACGGCGAGGGCAGTGGCGGCGAGGCGCATCGGAAGGGGGCGCAGTATACCCAGCCGGAGTCTCGTGGCTTGCTGGGTCACGGATGAACCCTCACCCCCCATTTCGGCTCAGGGCCTGAGCCAGGCGGAAGGCCGGCCGACCGCCACCGCCAGGCCCGTCGCCGCCTCCCAAGACCTTCACTATGTGAACCTTGCACGGATTTCGCGGCTTGGTTGCCGAACCTGGCCCGGCCTTTGCCAATCACTGCCTCAGGACTCTCGCAACCGAAACGCTCTCGACCCATTTCGTTCCCAGGAGGAACCCCGCAAATGGCTCGCAGACTCGCGCAGCTCGCTCTCAGCGCCTTCGTCCTGGCCGCCCTTGTCGCCCCCGCCGCCCACGCGGTGGCGGCGGCGAAGGACAAGCCGAGCAACCTCGCCGAGCGCTCGCTGGTGGCCCGCACCACGACGCCGGTCTCGGACATCGAATCGATGGATACTGCCCGGCCCTTCGTGGCCAAGGCCATGGAGGGACGCTGGGAGTCCTTCCGTGAGGGCCTCGGCGGCGAGTGGGTCGCCGACGTGGACAAGCGCTCCGGCCGCGTCTCCTACGTCGAAGGCGCCGGCATCCCCTGGGTCCCCGGCCATGGCAACGACCTCACTATCGACTCCGTGAAGGCGCTGTCGAAGAGCGGGCGCATCGACGTCGCGACCCTCGAGGCCGCCGCGCGGGCCTTCCTGCCTCACGTCGCCGATCTCCTCGGCGTCGACCCGGCCGAGCTCGAGCTCAACCAGGGCGCCTCTGGCCAGCCCGCGAGCCACGTCTGGTTCGTCGACTTCGACGTCGTGCGTGGCGGCATGAAGGTGGAAGGCGCCCACGTCGTCTTCCGCGTCAACAACGGCAACCTCATTCAGTTCGGCAGCGAGAACTTGCCGACGCCCGGCGCGGTGGTACCCCAGGCGCGGTTCAACAAGGCCGCCGCCCGCCAGGCGCTGGGCAACTACCTCGGTGGCTTCGAGCCCGGCGACCGCTTCCTCGACCGTGGCTCGCTGCACCTCATCCCGCTCAACGTCGCCGACGACGGCGCGGCCGACGGCTACCGCTTCGGCGACGGCCGCGGCCTCGCTCTCGTCTGGCAGTTCACCTTCAAGCGCGCCGGCGAGGCGGGCACCTGGCGGGGCCGGGTCGACGCCACCAGCGGCGAGGTGATGGACTTCCTCGACGTCAACGAATACGGCAGCGCCACCGGCGGCACCTACCGCAGCGATCGGCCGGCGACCGAGGTGGTCATGCCGCTGCCCTTCGCCAACGTCGCCAGCGGCGTGTTCACCAACTCGGCCGGCATCTTCAGCGGCACCACCGGCACCACCACCCTCAACGGGCAGTTCGTTGCCATCTCCGACAGCTGCGGCGCGATCTCCAAGGCTGCCGACGGCAGCGGCGTCATCGCCCTGGGCAGCTCCTCGGGCACCGACTGCACGACGCCCGGCAGCGGCGGCGCCGGCAATACGCACGCGTCGCGCACGCAGTTCTACAACGTCAATCGCATCAAGGAGAAGGCGCGCGGCTGGCTGCCCTCCAACACCTGGCTCAACGCCAAGCTCACCGCCAACGTCAACCTCAACCAGACCTGCAACGCCTACTGGAACGGCTCGACTCTCAACTTCTTCCGCTCCGGCGGCGGTTGCGCCAACACCGGCGAGCTGCCGGGCGTGTCGCTGCACGAGTTCGGCCACGGCCTCGACAGCAACGACGGCAACGGCTCGCCGCCGGAGAACGGCACCGGGGAGACCACCGGCGACACCAGCGCCTTCCTCGCCATCCACGCCTCGTGCGTCGGCAACGGCTTCCTGGGCTCCAATTGCGGCGGCTATGGCAACGCCTGCACGAGCTGCACCGGCGTGCGGGACGTCGACTGGGCCAAACACAGCCGCAACGTGGCGTCGACGGTCGACAACTTCACCCGCACCAGCTGCCCCGCCCCGTCGGCCAACAACCCGAACTATGTCGGTCCCTGCGGCGCCGATGCCAGCTCGCGCGGCAACACCGCCAACAAGCGCGAAGGGCACTGCGAGTCGCTGGTCTCCTCCGAGGCGCTCTGGGACGTCGCCAACCGCGACCTGCCCAACCCCGGTTCCGGCGCCGCCTGGTCGACCCTCGACCGACTCTGGTACCTGTCGCGCTCCACGGCCACTGGCGCGTTCACCTGCAACACCTCCGGCGGCACCCGGACCACCGGTAGCTGGACCTCCACCGGCTGCTCCACCGGCAGCATCTTCCGCGTTTTCCGCGCCATCGATGACGACGACGGCAATCTCGGCAACGGCACCCCGCACGGCGGCGCCATCTTCAACGCCATGAATCGCCACGGCATCGCCTGCACCACCGACGCCGGCGCCAGCACCACCTTCGCGGCCGTCACGCCGCCCGCCACACCCAGCCTGAGCATCACCGCCGGCAGCAACTCGGCGGCGCTGTCCTGGACCGGCTCGTCGGGCGTCTTCGACGTCTTCCGCAACGAGGCTGGCTGCACGGCCGGCTTCACCAAGGTGGCCAACGACCTCTCGAGCGCCAGCTTCAACGACACCGCGGTCGCCAACGGTGTCACCTACTTCTACCAGGTGGCGGCGCAGCCGTCGGGCAACGAGGCGGCCTCCTCGGCGCCCTCGACCTGCACCTCGGTGACCCCCACCGGCGGCGTCTGCACGCCGCCCGCCGCGCCCACCGGCCTCACCGCCACCGCCGCCTCGGCGACGCAGATCAACCTCTCGTGGACCGCCTCCGCCGGCGCCACCTCGTACACCATCCTGCGCTCGACCACCAGCGGCGGGCCTTACAGCTCGGTGGGCACCTCGACGTCCACCTCGTTCTCCGACACCACGGCCTCCTGCAACACCACCTTCTTCTACGTGGTGACGGCCTCCAACGGCACCTGCAGCTCGGGCAACTCGGGCCAGGCGCAGGCGACCACCAACGCCTGCACCGGCAACGTGCTGACTAAGGACGTGCCTGTCAACAACATCTCCGGCGCCACCGGCAACGACCAGTTCTGGACCATGAGCGTGCCCGCCGGCGCCACCAACCTGAAGTTCACCACCAGCGGCGGCACCGGGGACGTCGACCTCTACGTCCGCTTCGGCTCGCCGCCGACTACCACCACCAACGACTGCAAGTCGGAGGGCTCGGCCACCGCCGAGACCTGCACCATCGCCGCTCCGTCGGCCGGCACCTACCACGTGCTGCTGCACGCCTTCGCCACCTACTCGGGCGTCTCCCTCGTCGGCACCTACACGACGGGCGGCGGCGGCACCGAGCTGATCAGCAACGGCGGCTTCGAGTCCGGCGTTCCTCCGTGGGTGCAGTCGGGCAGCGCCATCCGCTCGACCGGGTCCTTCCCGCACTCCGGCACCGCCTACTCACTCATTGCCGGTGCCGATAACAGCACCGGCGCCGAGTACCAGCAGATCAGCATCCCCAGCACCGCCACCGGGACGTTGACCTTCTGGCTCAACATCTCGTCGGCCGAGACCACCACCACGACGCAGTTCGACATCTTCTTCGTCGAGGTACGCAACACCGCCGGCACCTTGCTGAGCACGCTGGGCACCTTCAGCAACCTCAACAAGGCTGCCGCCGGCACCTACACTCAGAGGACCTTCGACGTCTCGGCCTTCAAGGGGCAGACGGTGCGCATCCAGTTCCGCGGCACCACCGACTCGTCACTGATCAGCACCTTCCGGGTGGACGACGTGTCGGTGAAGTAGCCACACACCCGCCAGGCTCTCCCCCGGGGCCCGCTCCGCTTCGGCGGGGCGGGCTCTTTTTCTTTCTGGGCGCGGTGCTAGGCCCCCACTCAGGGGCAGGCAGGCTGCCCCCCTACCGCCGTGGCTTTCGCCTAGCGGAAGCGGACGAGGTTCACGCGCACCCGCCGCTGCAGCCCCTCGGCCTTGCGCCACTGCACCAGGATGGGGCTCTGATAGGTGCCGTAGAGCAGGCCGTCGGTGCTCGCCGCCGCCGAGATCGGCAGGCTCAGCGAGCGCTTCATGCGCAGGAAGCGGGCCGCCGGCAGCGCCAGGCAGCGCGACAGCAGCCGCTCGAGGGCGGACTCGCTGATGTGCAGGTGGTCCATCGCCTCGTTGAACAGCTGCACCAAGTCGTACTTGGCGTAGTTGAGGGTCTTGCTGGGGATGGCCCGCGGGTCGCGCAGCATGTTGCGGCCCTTGGCGGCCATGAAGCGCAGCGGCTCGCGCAGCACCTCGGCGAGGTCGTGCTGCATGAGCAGCGTCTCGTACTCGTTGACGGTGAGCCCGACGTGGCGCTCGCTGGGCAGCAGCGCGACGTCGACCCGCCCCTGCTCGACCCCGTGCCGGCGCACGACGTCGGCGAGCTGCTCGAGGAAGCCCACCCGCGGATCGCGCAGGTTGAGCGAGTCGACCGGGTGGGGCGACACCGGCAGCGCCACCTCCCAGGAAGCGACCGCCTCCTCGCGGTGGTAGCCGAAGACGGTGGTGCGGCGCTCGCGGTGGCCGCCCGGAACCACTCCGTCGAGATCGATGAAGGGCACCGGCGACTGGTCGTCGCGGTGCACGTAGGTGGCGCAGTTGCGCAGGCCCGAGCCGATGTAGGCGAGGTGCGAGTCGGCGTTGCGCGACTCGCGGCGCTTCTCCTCCTCGGAGAGCTCGCTGCGCAGGTCGAGCTGGTCGTGCTGGTAGGGGGCGCCGGCGGGGAACACCCGTTGGAACATCTGAATGTAAGGATCGACGTACTCGCGGCTGTAGCGCAGGCGCGCCACCAGGCTCTGCTCGAGGTAGCCGGCGGTGGTGTGGTACGAGCAGTAGAGGCCGCGGGGAAAGGCATCGAGGGCGGCGCCGTGCTGCGCCCGCGCTTCGCCCCGGACGTCGATGACGTCGTAGCGGGCCTGCGGCTGCAGGCGCACGGTAACCTCGACGGGCCGGAAGAGCTCGCCGCGCGGCATCGTTCACTAGCGTAACACAAGGCTTCCCTGGTACCCCGAGGGCGGAATCCGCCAGCTCGGCATCCTTCTTGCTCCACCCCCTCTTTGCATGAGATCGGACGCCCGCCTCCCGGGGGTCCTGCTGACGAGGAGCTGAGTGCGATGGAAACCTGGCTGATCCTTCTCGGTGTCCTGCTACCGCTGGCGCCCCTGCTGCAGGGTGCCGAACGCCGACTGAGCTCCCCGCGCTCCCAACGCGCGCCGCGGGTCGCGTCGAGCCAGCAAGACCCGCCGTAGCGCTCGGAGCGGTCACCGCGGCGAGGCGGGTCTCCCCGCCGCGGTACGCCTCCTATCAACGTTCAGAACCCCAGACGATAGGACAACGTCACGTTTCGTCCGGGCAGCGGCGCCACGTCCTTGAGGAAGGAGACGTGGTTGAGCGCGAGCTCATCGGTGAGGTTGGTGCCGCGCAGCACGAGGTCGTGCACCAGGCGCTCACCGAACAAGCGGTACGACAGCTCGGCATTGAGGAAGGTGTAGCCGGGAGTCGACGTCTCGAAGGCGCCGATGCGGTCCTGACGGCTGACGCGATAGCCCTCGATCGCCGCACCCCAGCGCGGATGCTGATAGCGCAGCGCGGCGCCGTAGCGCTTGGGAGGAATGCGCGGCAGCGGCTCGCCGGTGTCACTTAGCTCGGCATGGACGTAGTCGCCGGTCAGCTCGGCAACGAGGTGATGGGGGTCGGAGTGCACCAGCTCGTAGTCGAGGTGGACCTCGGCGCCACGGAACTTGGCGTCATGCTGGCGGAAGCGCACGATGGCGAGGTCGCCCTCGTCCCGCGGGAAAACCTCGTCGGTGAGCTCCTCGAAGATGTAGCCGTTGGTATTGCTGGCGAAGACGCTCACCTCGCCACGCGCCCGCCCGCTGGTCTTGCGTAGCGAGAGATCGAGGCCAGTGCTCTTCTCCGCCTGCAGGTTGGGATCGCCGATCTCGAAGGCCTCGGTGGCGGCGTGGACGCCGTTGGCGTACAGCTCCTCCGCGTTGGGCAGCTTGACGGACCGCGAACCGGTCAGGGCCACGGCGTAGTTGCCCGTCGTCCAGATGCCGCCGAGCGAGCCGCTGGTGGCACCGAAGGTGCGGTCGGGGAGCTCGACGGAGTCGATCTTGGTGTCCTGGCTCTCGTGACGCAGGCCGAGTTGCGCCCGCAAGGAACCGGAGCCGATCTCCTCGAAGAGGAACCCCGCCCAGGTATCGGTGTGGTTGGGCTCGACGAAAGACTCTTCGCCGATGGCGGAGAAATCGCGACGCTTCCACTGCACGCCGAAGGAGCCGTTGACGTTGCCGAACGATTGCTGGACGGCCTCGACGCGTCCCTCCCATCCCCTATCGATGAAGAGCGTACCCAGCTCGCCTCCCTCGATCTCGGCGTGGTTGTAGTGGTTGCGGCCGATGCGCGTCCTCAGGCTCTTGAGGAAGCCGAGCCCGCCGTCGTACTCCCCTTGCAGGTCGTACCGCTTCTGGGTGAGGTCGATGTGAACCTGGGCGTCGGGCTCTGCCGGATTGCCGTAGGTGGTGTCGAAGCGAGTCGCCGACACGCCGAGGAACCCGTTCTCGCCCACCCACGAGCCGCCGGCGCTGCCCCCCTTGGCGGTCAGCGCCGAGTTCGCGACCTTGCCTGCGCCGCTCTCGTAGTCGTCGGTGTCGCGCTTGAAGCCGTCGAGGTGGTAGGCGAAGGCGCCGCCCCCGCCGTCCAGGTTGAGGCTCCCCGAGCGCTCGTTGGCGTTGCTGCCGTAGCGCAGGTCGGCGCGGCCGCTCAACGGCTCGTTGGCGGGCAGGCGTGGGATGCGATTGGAGATGACGTTGACGACGCCGCCTTCGGCGCTGCTGCCGTACATGAGGGTCGCCGGCCCGCGCAGGATCTCGACGCGGTCGGCGCTGAACGGATCGCTGCTGACCGCGTGGTCGGGGCTGGTGTCCGACACGTCGCCGCTGCCGACGCCGTTGTCGAGGATGCGCACCCGGTCGCCACCCTGGCCGCGGATCACCGGCCGGCTGGCGCCCTGGCCGAACTCGGTCGACGACACTCCGGGCTGGTGACCCAGCGTCTCCCCGAGCGTGGGCTGCATCAGCGATTGCAGCTCGCTGGAATCGACCACTTGGGCGGGCTGATAGGTCTCCCCGGCCGATCGGGCCTCCGGCCCGGCGCTGACGACGATCTCTTCCTTGTGCACGGCCACGTCGAGAGCGATCTCGAGGTGCGCCTCGTCGCCGGCGGTGACCGTCACGTTGGCCGCGGCGGTGCCGACGCGAGCACTCTCCGCCGACAGCAGATGGTTGCCCGCCGGCACCGTATCGAAGCGGAAGCCCCCCTCGGCATCGGAGAGGGTGCGCCGGCGCAGGTCGACCAGCTCGACCATGGCGCCGCTCACCGCCGCACCATGGGCATCGATCACCTTGCCGGCAATGGAACCGGTGGCGGCGGCGCCGTGAGCGGCTCTCGGCATCACCCAGGCCACAACGAACATCGAAAGAACCAAGGACCACAATCTCGATCGCTGGACGAATCGCATGATCTCAAGAACCTCCTCGCGCCCCTGCGCGAGGGGCGGCGTTGCGTACAGGAACGCTGCGCACGCAAGTGGTGCGCGGGCAGCTACTGACGAGTGGGAACGCTCAGGCGAGGAGGGAGAGCGGAGGGCCGCGCGCGGCGTGGCAGCGGAGGCCGCGGAAGCGCTCCGCGGCCGCTGCCGGGGCGGCGACGACGGCGAGGACGCTGGGGGCCGCCAGGCCGGCGAGCGGCACCAGGTGCGCGCCGCGGGTCTGCAGCTGGTGCAGGCAGACCGGGCAGGGCGCGCGCGACGCCGCCGCGGCGGCGTCGAGATGGATGCGGTGCCCGTGCCAGGGGAGATCGGGGTAGTAGACCTCCGAATGGACGACGAGGCCTGCCGTCAGCGGCTCGGCATCGGCGTGCCAGTGCACGGCACCCAGCAGCAACACCGCCGCCAGGTGGCGCGCCCAGAAGGAGCGACCCCGTACCATCGCCGAGCAGCTTATCAAAGGAGGCCGCGGGCGGGCTCAGGCCAGCGCGTCGGTCTTGGCGGCGAGGATGAAGTCGTTGTCCGACAGGCCGTCGATCTTGTGCGTCCACACCTGCATGGTGACCTTGCCCCAACCGAGGTGAAGGTCGGGGTGATGCTGTTCCGCTTCGGCCAGCTCGCCGACGCGGTTGGTGAAGGCGAGCGCCTGACGGAAGTCGGGGAAGCGGAAGGTGCGCTCGAGGTGGTGCTCGTCGACCACCTTCCAGTCGCGGTGGAGCTGCTTGCGCAGCTCGTCGAGGGCCTCGCCGCGCAACGGCGGGGTACCGCCTCGACAGGGGGCGCAGTGACGGTGGCTGAGCTCGCTCATCAGGCCATGCTATCCCCAGCGCCGGCTCAGCCGCGCAGCCGTACCACGGTGGCGCCGTTGCCGCCCTCGCCGTCCTCGCCCGGGCGCCAACTCGCCACCGCCGGGTGGCCGGCCAGGTGCTGGCGCACGGCCTGGCGGAGGCGGCCGCTGCCGTGGCCGTGCACCACCCTCACCTCGTCGCGGCCGTCGCGCAGCGCCTCGTCGAGGTAGGCGTCGAGGCGGTCGAGGGCGCCCGCGGCGCGCTCACCGATCAGCATCAGCTCGATCGGCACGGCGGGCTTTTCCGGCGTCTGCGCCGCCGGCCGCAGCGTCCGCGGCGACGCCGAGGGTGCAGCGCCGGCGGGCGAGCCGGAAGTGGACATCAGCAGGAGCTCCTCGGGCCGGCAGCGCAGCCGCTTGCCGCCCACGCGCACCTCGGCACGGCCGGCGCCTAGCTTTTCGAGGGTGCCCTGCCAGCCCAAGGCGCGGTGGCGCACCGCCGCGCCCACCTCGAGCGGGCCGCCGATCCCCTCCTCGACGGGCAGCTCGGGTGTCGGCGCCTCGGCGAATAGGCGGCTGGTGGCACTCTCGGCGAGGCCGCGGCGCTTGCCCGCCTGCAGCTGCTCGGCGAGCCGCTCCACCTCGCGGCCGAGCTGACCGCGCACCTGCACGCGGAAGGCCTCGAGATCGCGCCGGCTGCGCTGCGCGACGCTGCGGCGCTCGGCCTCGAGCTCGGCACGCTCGCGCTCGAGGCGCTCGCGCTCGCTGCCGGCGCGGCGCCGCTCCGCGGCCGCCTCCTCCAGCCGCAGGGCCAGCTCGCCTCGCAGGCGCTCGACCTCGGCGAGCAGGCGGCGGTACTCGCGCCCCTCCGGTCCCAGCCGCGCCTCGGCGCTCGCCAGCAGCTCGCTGGCGAGCCCCAGCCGCCGCGCCAGGGCGATCGCCTCGCTGCTTCCCGGCGGGCCCGGCAACAGATGGTAGCGCGGCTCGCCGGTGGCGGGGTCGAACTCCATCGCCGCGCACGCGGCGCCGGGCAGCTCCATCGCCTCGCCGGCGAGGCGGCCGAGGTGGGTGGTGAGCAGCACCAGCGCGCCGCGAGCGAGCAGCCCCTCGAGCAGCGCGCCCGCGAGGGCCGCGCCCTCCTCGGGATCGGTTCCCGAGCCCAGCTCGTCGAGCAGCACGAAGCTTCGCGGGCCGGCGAGCTGCCACGCCTCCTTGAGCCGCAACAGCCGGCCGCTGAAGGTGGAACGGTCGGCGAGCAGGTCCTGCTCGTCGCCGACCGTGGCGACCAGCGAGGCGAGCAGCGGCATCACGCTACCGGTCGCGGCGGGTACCGGCAGACCGGCGAGCGCCATCAGCGTCAGCAGGCCGGCGGTCTTGAGCGCCACCGTCTTGCCACCAGCGTTGGGACCGGTGATCACCAGCGCCCGCCGCTCGGGCGTGAGCTCGAGGTCGAGGGGCACCACCGCGCCGCGGTGACCCGGCTGTCCGAGCGCCGCCTCGCGCAGCGGCGCGAGGGCGGGGTCGAGCAGCGGGTGGCGCGCCGCCCGCAGACGCAGGCTCGGCTCCGCTGACAGCTCCGGCAGCGTTGCGCGCGCCTGCGCCGCGAAGCGCTGCGCCGCCTGCAGCAGATCGAGGCCGGCGAGGAAGTCAGCGTGCGCCAGCAGCATCGGCAGCTGGCGCCGCAGCTCGTCGGCGAGCTCGGCGAGCAGCCGGCGGCGCTCGGCCTCCTCCTCCTCCCACGCCTGCTGCAGCCGGTTGTTCCCGTCGACGGCGGCGAGGGGCTCGAAGTAGAAGCTCTTGCCGGTGGCCGACCGCCCGTGCACCAGCCCCGGCACGCGACCGCGGGCGCCGGCCTGCAGCATCAGCACCAGCCTCCCCTCGCGCATCGGCACCGTCTCCTCGGAGAGCAGCTCGCGATGCTCCTGCACGATGCCCTGCAGGTCCTGATAGAGCAGGTCGCGCTGGCGGCGAATGGTGCCGCGCAACCGCTGCAGCTCGGGCGAGGCGTCCTCGCGCACCTCGCCGCGGCGATCGAGCGTGCGACGGATCTGGCGGCGCAAGGGCTCGGGATCGGGCAGCGCCGCGGCGCGGGCGGCGAGCGCCGGACAGGGAGGCTCGGCGGCGGCGATGCGCGCCATCACCGGCGCGGTCGCCTCCAGCAGGTCGGCGAGCGCCACCACGTCGCGACCGCTGAGCCCGGGAGGCGCGCCGCCGGCGCGCTGCAGCAGCGGCGCGAGCGGAGTCTCGAGCGACGGCACGAGCGCGCCGTCGCCGAGCAGCCGGCCGGCCTCCTCGTATGCGGTCCGCCGCTCGGCGAGCGGCTCGCCACCGGCGAGCGGCAGGAGCTCGGCGATGCGCCCACGGCCCAGGTCGGTGGCGCCGAGGGCGGCGAGCGCCGCCAGCAGCGCGGGGTACTCGAGCGCCGCCAGGCTGGCGGCCGAAACCTGCAAAGATGCAGGCTGCTCTACTGCTTCCGTGAAACCTCGCGCCATATGACGAGTCGTCGACTCGGGACCCCTCTCGCCCCGGCGAGGGGAGAGAGGGGCTGGGGAGTGAGGGGTGGCAGACGAATGGGGTCGCTCACAA
>DASYUP010000388.1:0-9913 GCA_036001185.1 Thermoanaerobaculia bacterium | reverse complement strand
CGGTCGAGGCGGCACGCGAGCGGCTGCAGGGGCACTACGCCTTTGCCGTTCTGCGCGGCGACGCCGGCGGCGACGACGGCCACCGCGAGATCGTCGCCGCCCGCCAGGGGCCGCCGCTGGTGCTCGGCGTCGGCGAGGGCGAGCAGTTCCTCGCCTCCGATCCCACGGCGCTGGTGTCGTACACGCGGCAGGTGATCTACCTCGAAAACGGCGACATCGCCCGCATCGACGCGCGCGGCCAAGAGGTGCACGACCGGGCCGGCCATGCGGTGCAGCGCCCGGTGCGCCAGCTCTCCTGGGACCCCGGCCAGGCCGAGAAGGGCGTTTACAAGCACTTCATGATCAAGGAGATCCACGAGCAGCCGCGGGTGGTCCAGGAGACCTTCTCGGGGCGCGTGGACTTCGAGCGCGGCCGGGTCGAGCTCGAGGAGCTGGGCATCGCCCCCGAGCGGCTGGCGAAGGTCGAGCGCGTGCACGTGCTCGCCTGCGGCACCTCGTGGCACGCGCCGCTGGTGGGCAAGTTCCTCATCGAGGAGCTGGCGCGGCTGCCGGTGGAGGTCGACCACGGCTCCGAGTACCGCTACCGCGACCCCATCGTGGACGACGCGGTGCTCGCGCTCGGCGTCTCGCAGTCGGGTGAGACGGCCGACACCTTGTCGGCGATGGAGGCGGCGAAGGAGCGCGGCGCGCTGCTCGCCTGCATCTGCAACGTCCCGGGCAGCCAGGCGACGCGCATCAGCGAGGACACGCTGCTCACCCACGCCGGCCCCGAGATCGGCGCCGCCTCGACCAAGGCCTTCACCACCCAGCTGGTGGCCCTCTACCTGCTCGCGCTCTACCTCCGCCAGTCACGCGGCGAGACGATCGAGCCGGGCCACCTGCAGAAGCTCACGCGCGTGCCGCAGGCCATCGAGGAGGCGCTCGAGGGCGAGCGGCGGATCGAGGAGCTGGCGCGCCGTTGGGTGCGGGCGAACGACTTCCTCTACCTGGGGCGCGGCCCGAGGGGTACCCGGCGGGCGAGATGAAGCATGGCCCCATCGCCCTCATCGACGAGGACCTGCCGGTGGTGGCGGTGGCGACCGGCGACCGCGTCTTCGACAAGATGCTCAGCAACCTCCAGGAAGTCAAGGCGCGCGACGGCAAGACCATCGTCGCCACCGACCGCCCCGACGCCGTGCGCGAAATCGCCGACGAGGTGCTGGCGGTGCCGTCGGTGGGCGAGCTGCTGCAGCCGATCGTCAACGTCGTGCCGCTGCAGCTGCTCGCCTACCACATCGGCGTGCGGCGGGGAGCCGACGTCGACCACTCGCGCAACCTGGCCAAGAGCGTCACCGTCGAGTAGAAAGAAAGCGGGCCGGCACCGTGCCAGAGCAGCGCGCGGTGCCGGCCCATCCTCGGTCTCGATCAGTTGCAGGCGAAGCCGTCGGGGAGGATCCCGTCGTTGCAGTAAGGCAGCGGCGGGTTCTGGCTCCAGACGCCGTTGTCCTCGCACTGGAAGCCCTGACCGGTCTGGAAGTGATATGCGCACAGGTAGGTGCACACCGGGGCGACCTCGAGGCAACGCGGCGACGGCCGCCGCTTGAACCACTGGAAGACGCCGTCCTTCTTGACGCAGGCGAAGATGTCGCCGTTATGGTAGAGCTCGTTGTCGCCGTCGAAGTCGTTGCTCCGCGTACACGACGGCAGCGTCGCCGCGCACGCCCCGGTGTAGCCGGTGTTGGCATCGAAGAACTGCTGACCGTCGCAGAAGCCGTTGCCGGTCGAGCCGCAGCACACCGCCGAGCCGCAATCGGAGCAGACGCACTGGTTGGCCTGACAGGTGTGGTGGCCGTCGCCGCCGCAGGGCGTGCCGTCGGGGCCGCAGCCGACGTTGACGGTGACCGTCGCCGTCGAGCTGTTGGCGTCGCCGCAGCTATTGAACAGACGCACCCAGTAGTTGGTGGTCGCCGCCGGTGAGACGAAGAGCACCGAATCGATGCCGCCCACCACGGGGTTCGAGGTGTCCGCAGTGACGCCCCGGTACCACTGGTAGCCGAGCGACGTGCCGCTGCCGGAGACGGAGAGCATGGCGGTGTCGCCCTGGTTGATGGTCACCGACTGCGGCTGCGACTGGATGCTCGGCGGGTTGCATATGGGTTCCACCGTCACCGTGGCCGCGACGCTGCTGTCGGAGCCGCAGCCGTTGTTGATCTGCACCCAGTACATGGTCGTGCTGGTGGGCGACACGGTGAGCGACGGGCCGTTGCCGCCGGGCACCGGATCGAAGGGATTGCTCACCGGCCCGCGGTACCACTGGTAGGCCAGCGGCGACGTGCCGGTGGCGCCGACGCTGAGCGTCGCCGATTCGCCGAAGGTGATGGTCACCGACCTCGGCTGCTGGGTAACCGTAGGCCGGACGCAGGCCGGAGTGACCGTGACCACCGCCGACTGGCTGTCGGCGACGCCACAGGCGTTGGAGGCCCGCATCCAGTAGCTCGTCGTCGAGGCCGGCGACACCACGATCGAGCTGCCGACGCCGCCGGTGACCGGGCTGGTGGTGTCGGGGCTGCTGCCGCGGTACCACTGGAAGCTCGGCGAGGTGCCGCTCGCCGCCGCGGCGAGCGACGCCGATTGCCCGTCGTTGATGGTCACCGACTGCGGCTGTGCGGTGATCGCCGGCGACACGCAGGCCGGCGTCACCGTCACTCTCGCGGCGGCGCTGTCGGCGACGCCGCAGGAGTTGCTGACCCGCACCCAGTAGTCGGTCGTCGTGCTGGGCGAGACGTTGACCGACGAGCTCGTCGCTCCCGTGATCGGCTGCGAGGTGTCGCCGCTGCTGCCGGCATACCACTGGTAGGCGATGTCGGTGCCGTTGGCCGACACGCTCAAGGTCGCGGTCTGGCCCGCGTTGATCGCCGCCGGCTGCGGCTGCGCGGTGATGGTGGGTGCGACGCAGGCGGGCGAGACGGTCACGCTCGCCGTCCTGCTGTCGATGAAGCCGCAGCCGTTGGAGATGCGCACCCAGTAGCTCGTCGTCGTCGTGGGCGACACGGTGAGCGACGCCCCGTTGCCGCCCGCGACCGGGTGCGTCTGGTCCGAAGCGGCCCCCTCGTACCACTGGTAGTTGAGGTCGCTGCCGCCGGCGCCGACGGTGAGCGTTGCCGACTGGCCGGCGGTGATCGCCGCCGATTGCGGCTGGCTGCCGATCGTCGGCGGTACGCAGGTCGGCCGCACCGTCACCGTGGTGCCGGAGGTGCCCGTCGAGCCGCAGCCGTTGGAGACGGCGACCCAGTAGGTGGTCGTCACGGCCGGCGTTACCACCACCGTCGCCGAGGTCGCCCCGGCGATGGGGTGCGACTGGTCGCCGCCGAAGCCCTCGTACCACTGGTAGCTGAGGGTGGTGCCGCTGGCGGTGACGGTGAGCGAAGCCGACTGACCGGCGTCGATCGTCACCGGCGGTGGCGCCGCCGCGATGGTCGGCGGGACGCACGCCGGGGACACCGTGACGACGGCCGTGTCGCTGTCGGCGTGGCCGCAGCCGTTCGAGACGCGCACCCAGTAGTGGGTGGTCGTCCTCGGCTGCGTGCGGTATGAGGCCAAGATCGCTCCCGCGATCGGCCGCGAGAGGTCGCCGCTGTCACCCTCGTACCATTGGTATCTGAGGTCGCTGCCGGTGGCGGCCACGCTGAGCAGCGCGGTCTCGCCGTCGACGATCGTCAGCGAGCGCGGTTGCGTGGTGATCGCCGGCGCCGTGCACGGCTGGGTGACGGTGACGAGCACACTGCTGCTGTCGACCGTGCCGCAGGAGTTGTGCACCGTCACCTTGTAGTTGGAGGTGGCGGCCGGCGAGACGTTTACCGAGCTCGCGGTGGCGCCGGAGATCGGGCTCCAGCCGAGGAAGACCCCGACGTACCACTGGTAGAGGAGGTCGGTGCCGGTGGCGGTGACCGAGACCGTCGCCGTGCCTCCCGCGGGGATGCTCGCCGGTTGCGGCTGCGCGGTGATCGCCGGGGGGATGCAGCTGGGGGTCACCGTCACCGTGGCGGTGTCGCTGGCGACCTCACCCTTGTTGTTCTTCACCAGCACCCAGTAGCTGGTGGTGACCGTGGGCTTGACGATGACGCTCTGGTTGACGGCTCCTGAGATGGGGTTGGTGCGATCGCCGGCGGCGCCGCGGTACCACTGGAACGAGATCGGGGCCTGGCCCGTGACCATCACGGAGAGCGTCGCCGATTGACCCGCGACGATGGTCACCGACTGCGGTTGGCGGGTGATCGTCGGCTCGCCCACCGGCGGGACCTTGCTGCAGAAGGTCTGCACGTTCTGGTAGACGGTGCTGCAGCGGTCGTTGGGGCTGGTGAGGCCGGGGAGGAAGTTGGGCGGGCAGGTCTGGCCGCAGGTGGTGAGCGTTTCGCCGGTGATCTTCGAGCAGTCGGTCTGCACCCCGCCGTAGCGGACGGCGCAGATATCGACGCCGGTGTCGGCGGCGGACGGGTAGTAATCGTCGGGGCAGGCGTCCTCGCAGGTGCGCAGCAGGGCGCCCTGCACGCGCTGGCACTGGGTCTGGATGCCTCCCCAGATCAGCGTGCAGTCGGAGACGTTCGCTTTCGCCGCGCTGGCGTAGAAGTCGGTCGGGCAGACGTCCTGGCAGGTGCGCAGCGAGTTGCCGTTCACCGGCTCGCAGAAGGTGCGCACCTGGTTGATGCAGCCCGTGTCCGGCACCGTCTTCGACACGTAGAAGCCGTCGGGGCACCCCTCGTCACACTGCTGGGAGGGCGAGTTGGTGCACACCGATTGCACGCCGCCGTAGCGCGCCTGACAGGAGCCGATGCCGGTGTTCGTTCGCTGGAGGAAGTAGCCGGCGGGGCAAGAGGAGCCGCACACGTTGAGCGTGGTGCCCGACGTCTGTTTGCACTGCGTCTGGATGCCGCCGTACGGGCCGGTCGGGCCGCCGCAGGAGACCGAGCTCCCGGTCGTCGAGAACGGGTAGAAGCCGGTCGGGCAGTCGTCGGCGCAGGTGGTGAGGGTGTTGCTGTTGACCTTGTCGCAGCGGGTCTGCCAGTTGCCGAAGGCGACGGCGCACGTCACCCGGTTGGACGAGATGAACGACGGGTAGTAGCCGTCCGGGCAGAGCGTCTGGCAGGTGGTCAGAGTGTTGCCGGCGACCTGCGCGCAGTCCATCTGGATGCCGCCGTACCCCCGGTCGCAGATCGACACGTTGGAGCGCGCGGCCAGCACGTAATAGCCGGCGGGGCAGTGGTCCTCGCAGGTGCTGAGGCGCGGCCCCGAGGCCTCTTTGCAGGTGGTCTGATTGCCGAGGAGCCCGGTGCCGCAGGCGTTGGTGGACGCCGGGTAACAGCCGGTCGGGCAGCGGATGGTGCCGCACTGCGTCGGCGCCGGGCAGTTGTTGGGCCCCACGGTGGCGCCGCAGGGGCCTAGGCAGCCTGCCGCGTTGTAGCGCGAGCGGATGACGTTGCCGGGTTGGGTGCCGAAGCCGTTGTTGAACCTGACGCCCACCGATTGCAGGTGGCAGTAGCTCATGATGGTGCCGCCGCCCACCGGGAGGCCGACGCGCGGGCAGCTGCCCTCGGGATCTGCGCAGCCGTCGATCTGGGTGTTGTTGCCGTTCCACACGCAGGCATGGGTGTGGCGCGAGCCCATCAAGTGCCCCATTTCGTGGGTGAACACGTTCACCGTCCACGAGTAGGTGGGCACGTTGGCGTAACTGGGGTCGACGCCGCTGAAGCAACTGCGCTCGCCGGGGTCAGAGTTGCAGAAGGCGCCGATGCTGGCGGCCAGGCCGCCGCCGCCGTGGAAAGCCACCAGATGAGCGAAGTCGCCGTTGAACGACTTCCGGTTGGTCACGAACTGTCCCAGCATGGTCGTCTTGTCGTCGCCGGTGTAGGGGTCGGGGCCGTACCACACGAATATCTCGGATAGTCCAATCGGGATCGACTCGTGGGAGTAGAGGACGGCCGATTGGTTGAAGAAGCCGGTTACGTAGTTGGCTACCGCCGAGATACTGCCCAGGCTCTGGAACATGTCGTAGTCGGTCTCGACGTAGATCCGTACGCACTTGTTCCCGGCCTTGGCGTCGAGCGACTTCGCCTCAGCAGTGGTGGCAGGGGAGGGCGGCGGGAGGTTCGAGAAGCTCGAGAAGTCGAACGGCTCGCCCGCTGCGACCGGACGGTCGACGGGCTCCGTCTCGGGCCCGCTGTCGTTGCCGCAGGTGAACTGGTTGTGCGCGTCGATGGCGCGCGTGGCGTAGACGATGTGCTCCCCGCCGGGGTTGTCACCGCGCAGGCGGCCGATGACCACGGTGTCCTCCGCGGGGCTGAAGTAGCTGCCGATCACCTCGTCTTCGAACACGCTGACGGCGGCGTACGAGTCGGGGTCCCCCTTCACCTTGCCGCGGTAGTGCAGGCCGGGCTCGTAGGGGACCGCCTGGCCATTGCTCGTGCTGGTGACCACCTTGAAGTCGGGGGTGGCGATGTCGACGCGGACGAGCTCGAGCTCGGTGACGCCGCTGGGCCCGTCGACCGGCAGCGTGAACGTTTCCGGCGCGCGCTTGAGAAAGTTGGCGATGGCGCGAAAGTCGGGGCGATTCAGCGCCCCCTCGCGGGCGACCTCGTCCGGCACGCCGAGCGCCTTCGTCGACAGCCCGCGGTCGGCGGCGAGCAGCGCGGCGACCGGGAAGGTCGCCCCGGCGTCGCGCTTGGCCTCCACCAAGGCGGCAGGCTTCATCGCGCGCATCGCGCAGTCGTCGGCTGACGGCACCGCCGCAGCCGGGTTGGCAGCGAGAAGCGCGAGCATGACGAGGGTTGAGCTGATACAGATCGCGAGCGGGATCCGACGGCAGGCGGGCGAGCTCATCTCTTCTCCTTCGAGGGCCGCGGTGGCCAGCCGTAGGTGTTCTGGTTGGCCGGCGTGCTGCCGTCCTTGACCCTGATGTACGTCTCCCACACCCCCACGTCGGATTGGGTCGGGTTCCAGCTGAAGACTTTGCTCGACAGCCACGTCGGGGAGCGCGGTGTCTGCGCGAACGATGGCCGAGGGAGGACGATCGCCACGACGGCGAGGGCGATTGCGCCGGCGAGGCGGGCCGCAGCGGCCCGGCCGCGGCGCATGCTGACCGCATTCAGCCCGACTTCCTGTGGATTGGACACGTGGCTCTCCCCCCTTCAGTGGATCTGGATTCCGACGCGCCGCCGTTCGAGCGAAGGTGGCCTCGACGGGCCGCGCAGAGTGATCTGTGTAGACAACATGCGCGATTGGGCGGGAAGATCCGTCACTTCTGGCGCGGGCCCGTATAGTGTTCCGGCATGGCTGGGTCTCTTCGACCCCCAAGGGTGACGGAATTGCTCCAGCAGTGGAGCGCCGGCGATCGGGAGGCGGCCGAACGGGTGCTCCCTCTCGTCTATGACGAGCTACGCCGGATGGCAGCCAGGCAGTTGCGGGCGGAGCATGGCCAGCACACGCGGGCCACTGCCATCGTCCACGAGGCCTATCTCCGACTCGCCGCGCACCCTGGCTTCCAGTGGCCGAGCCGCGCCCACTTCTTCGCCTTCGCCGCCCACTTGATGCGACGCATCCTGGTCGACCACGCCCGCGAGCGGAACCGCGCCAAGCGCGGCGGACTCCTGCGGCAGGTGACGCTGGCGGAGATCGAGGACCGCGGCGGGCTGGGGTGCGCCCCGACTCCCGACCTGGTGGCGCTCGATGAGGCGCTGACCCGGCTCGAAGCGCTCGACCCGCGCAAGGCGGCGGTGGTCGAGCTGCGGTTCTTCTCCGGCATGTCGCTCGACGAGACGGCCGCCCAGCTCGGCGTCTCCGCCGAGACCGTGGGCCGCGAGTGGCGGCGGGCCCGGGCGTGGCTCTACGACACGTTGCGCGCGGAGGAGCGGGGGGCATGACCGATCCAGCGCGCTTCTCGCAGGTCGACGTGCTCTTTGCTGCGGTGTTGGATATCCCGGCCGCCGACCGCAGGGCATTCCTGGACGAGGGGTGTGGATCCGACCGCGATCTCCGGCAGCAGGTCGAGCGCTTGCTCGCCGCCGACGCGAGCGCCGGAGCCTTCCTCGCGCAGCCGGCTGTCGTGCCCCTCGACCTCACCGACGGGGCGGCGCAGGCAATAACGCCGCCGTCGCGCCTCGGGCCGTACCGCCTGTTGCGCGAGATCGGCAGCGGCGGCATGGGCACCGTCTACCTCGCCCGCCGTGATGACGCGGAGTACGAACGCGAGGTGGCGGTGAAGATCCTGCGCACTGGCATCGGCGAGCCCGAAGCCGTTCACCGCTTCCTCGCCGAGCGCCAGATCCTGGCGCGGCTCGAGCATCCTGGTATCGCGCGCCTCTACGACGGCGGCAGCACTGCCGACGGGCGTCCGTTCCTCGTCATGGAGCTCGTCGACGGCCTGCCGCTGGACCAGTACTGCGACCAGCATGGGCTCGGCATCGACGCGCGGCTGGCGCTCTTCGGGCGGGTCTGCGCCGCGGTCCAGCACGCCCACCAGAACCTCCTGGTGCACCGCGACCTGAAGGCCGCCAACATCCTGGTGACGGCCGACGGCGAGCCCAAGCTTCTCGACTTCGGCATCGCCAAGCAGCTCTTGCCCGGCGCCGCGCCGGACCTCACGCGCACCGGCTCGCGGGTGTTGACTCCGAGCTGCGCCAGCCCGGAGCAGGTGCGCGGAGAGCCGATCTCCACCGCCAGCGACGTCTACTCGCTGGGCGTCCTGCTGTACGAGCTGGTCGCCGGGCGGAGCCCGTATCGCGTCGCCAGCGATCTGCCGCACGAGATCGAGCGCGCCATCTGCGAACAGCAGCCGGAGCCGCCGAGCCAGGCGTTGTCCCGGCGCGGCCCAGGCGAGCCGTCACCAGAGGCGGCTTCGCGGGCCCGCGGCAGCCGGCCCGCCGCACTGCGCCGGCGACTGCGCGGCGATCTCGACACCATCGTCCAGACTGCGCTGCGCAAGGACCCCGCACGGCGGTACGGCTCGGCAGCGGAGCTCGCTGCGGATCTCGACAATCACCTCCAGCACCTGCCGGTGGCCGCCCGCCCGGACTCTCTGCTCTATCGCACGCACAAGCTGTTGCGGCGCCGCCGCACACCGGTTGCCGTTGCCGCGGCTGCGGCGCTGGTGGCGATCGCGTTCGTGTTCGGTCTGGTCGAGCAGGGGCGGCGGCTGGCGCAGGAGCGGGACAAGGCGCGCTACGCGCTGTCGTTCCTGGTGGACACCTTCCGCGGGGCCGATCCCTACCACACGCGCGGCGCGCGACTCACCGCCGAGGAGATCCTGGCGCAGGGGGCTGCACGGGTGTCGAAGGAGCTCGCCGGACAGCCGGACGTCCAAGCGGCTGTGCTGGATGCCATCGGCCAGGTCCGCCTCGGGCTCGGACGCGCCGATGGCGCAGAACCGCTGCTGGCGCGCGCGCTCGAGCTGCGCAGGCAGTCCCCGGGGACCGCGCGCCTCGACCTCGCCGCCAGCCTCGAGCATCTCGCCGAGGCTCGCTACGAGCAGTCCAAGTTCGCGCCAGCGGAAGCGTTGCTGCGCGAAGCCGTCGCGTTGCGGCGGCGGGAGGGCTCAGCCCCGCTCGCCCTGGCGGCGGCGCTGAACCAGCTCGGCATGACGATCCGGGCCCGAGAGCCCTCGGAGGAGGTGGCGGCGCTGCAGCGCGAGGCCCTCGGCCTCGCCCGCGGCGCCGAAGGTGCGGCGGGGCCGACACTGGCCGCCACCCTCTTCGAAATGGGTCTCTTCGCGCGCGACAAGGGGGACTACGAACGCGCCGAGCGCCTCTATCGGCAGGGATTGGCCATCGAAGCGAAGCTCCTCGCTCCCCACGACCCCAAGGCCCTGCGTGACCAGGCGGAGCTCGGCGTCCTCCTGCTCGACAGCGGAAAGCCCAAGGAAGCCGAGGCCTTGCTGCGACAGAAC
>DASYUP010000387.1:0-6224 GCA_036001185.1 Thermoanaerobaculia bacterium | reverse complement strand
ATGTCCGTCGGCGCGCGCCGGGTGCGGGCGCCGGACTCCGATCAGCAGACCGTTAACGGATCCGACGGCGTTCACGTCCTCCTCAGCGTGGACGTCGTGCGGCCGTCGCCGAGGCCTCGGGGCCTCTTCAACGCGTACCTTTCTCTCAGACTCAGCGTGTTCGGGGTGCTGGGCCTCCTGCTACTCGGATCGGCCTGCCCGGCGGCGGCGGACGGGCAGCCGTCGACGGCCGTGCTGGCGGGCGTGATCGTCGATGCCCGCACCCGGCAGCCGCTGGCCGGCGCGATGGTGGAGCTGAGCAAACCGCCGCGGTCGGTCGCCACGGACCAGCAGGGGCTCTTCTGCTTCGAGGCGGTCCCGGTGGGTCCCCATGAGCTCTTCGTCTCCCTGGTCGGGTACGCCTTCGGAAGGTACTCGGTAGAGGTGCCGGCGGCGGGAGCGGAGGTCACGCTCACGCTCGCCGAGGGCGCGGCCGCGTACAACGAAACGGTCACCGTTCGGGGCGATCCCTTCGGCGACGGCGAGCCGGGCGTGGCCGGCCAGCAGTCTCTCGACAGCGGCGAGCTGCGACAGCTGGGCGGTATGGTCCTCGACGATCCCCTGCGCGCGGTGCAGTCGTTGTCGGGAGTCACCGCCTCTGACGACTTCTACGGCGAGCTGGCGGTGCGCGGCCACGAGCTTCGGCGGCTCGCCTACACCCTCGACAGCGTGCCTGCGAGCTTCCTCGTGCACACGCTCAAATACGTGGAGGACGGCGCCTCGGTGGCGATGATCAACGGCGACCTGCTGGACTACGCCTCGCTGCTGCGGGGTGCCTACCCGCAGCGGTTCGGGCAGCGCCTGGGCGCCGGCCTCGAGCTCGCCACCAGCGAGGGCTCTCGGGAGCGGGCGCGGTACAACCTGACGGCCAGCGGCACCAGCGCCTCCCTCACCGGCGACGGTCCGCTGGGCAACTCCGCGCGCGGCTCGTGGCTGGTGTCCGCGCGGCGCAGCTACCTCGACCTCTTCATCCGCCAGGTGTTGCACGACTCCAGCCTCGCTTTCGGCTTCGCCGACGTCCTGACCAAGGTCACCTACGACGTCACGGCGGGCGACCAGATCCAGCTCGCCGCGGTGGCCGGCCGCTCGCGCTTCGACGAGACCGAGGTGCAGGACAGCCCCACCAGCCTGGACAGCGCCAGCCACGCCGGCTGGATGGAAACCATGGCCTGGCGCCACACCAGCGAGTCCGCAACCACTCTGAATCAGCTCACGTCGCGCCTGTTCCTCACCGGCGAGTCCTTCGACAATCGCAACGCGCTGGGCGCGCGGGTGGCCGAGGGACGCGGCAGCGACTACGGCATCCGCCTGGACTTCGGCTCCACCACCGCGCGGCGGGCCTTCGAAGTGGGCTGGTCCCTCGAGCGGCTGCACGGGCGCGAGGAGCTGGCCTTCCGGGTGCCGGGCTGGCACGTGACCGGGGGCGAGGACTTCGCTGCCCACGGCTCCAAGGTCGGCGGTTACGGCCAGGCCCGTTGGGCGCTCGGGCCCGCCACCCTCACGGTGGGCAGCCGCGTCGACCGCTTCGGGCTCGTGGACGGCTGGACCGCCTCGCCCTGGCTGCTGGCCGACTGGAAGGCGGCCCGGGGCCTGCGCCTGATCCTCGACGTCGGGCTCGCCCACCAGTTCCCCGAGCTCGCCCAACTCGCCGGCCGCCGCGGCGATCCGGGGCTGCGCCCCGAGCGCGCCATCCACCTCGACGCCGGAGTAGAGGGTAGGTGGCGGGAGACCCTACGCTGGCAGGTGACGGTCTACAACCGCGAAGATCGCGATCTGGTGGACCTGCCCCGGCAGTATCCGCAACGGCTCGGCGGGGAGCTGCAGCTTCCCTCGGCGATCAGCCGCTACGCCAACCGGCTGGGCGGGTATTCGCGCGGCGTCGAGGTCATGCTGCAGCGCAAGTCTCAGGGAGGGCTGTCAGGCTGGGTGGCGTATGCCTACGCGCACACCCGTTACACCGACAGCGTGACCGGCGAGCGGTTCGACGGCGACTTCGACCAGCGCCACACGATCAATCTGTTCGGGCGCTACCGGCTCTCAGACCGCACGAGCGTGACCGCCCGCTGGCGATACGGGTCGAACCGACCCCTCGCCGGCTACCTGGAGAGCGGGCCGGACGGTCGGCTGTTCGTGGGCTCCCAGCGGAACTCCGTGCGCGTGCCCGCGTACTCCCGACTGGACCTACGCGCCGACCGCACCTACCGCTGGGGCCGGCACCGGCTCACGTTGTTCGCCGAGGTGGCCAACCTCCTGAACCGCGAAAACTTCGCCCAGATGCCGCCCACCATCGATTCCCGATCGGGCGAAGCGTTCGACAAGCTCCGCCGCCAGTTCCCGCGCGTCCCTTCGTTGGGGATCGCGCTGGAGCTCTGAGCCCGCCAAGGCGGCGCTGGACGAGCCGGGTCGAGGCGAGCGACTTCGGTGGTCGTTTTCGTCTGTAGGGTCGGATACCCTGAGCTCACCGCCGATGGATCTCTTCGCCTTCTCGCCCTCCCCGCCCCCTGACCCCCGGCTCGCCGACGCGCTGCGCCGGGTGTGGGGATTCGACCGCCTGCGGCCGCTGCAGGCGGAAGCCATGGCCGCCGCGCTGGCCGGGCGCGACAGCCTGGTGGTGCTGCCCACCGGCGGCGGCAAGTCGCTCTGCTTCCAGGCGCCGGCGGTGGTGCAGGGCGGCCTCACGCTGGTGGTCTCGCCGCTCATCGCCCTGATGAAGGACCAGGTCGATGGCCTGGTGGGTCAGGGAGTGGCAGCCGCCACCTACAACAGCAGCCTCGAGGCCGGCGTGCGGGCGACGGTGATGGGCCGCCTGCGCCGCAGCGAGCTGCGCCTCCTCTACGTGGCGCCCGAGCGCCTGGCGGCGGAGGCCGGGGCCGACTTCCTGGCAATACTGCGGCAGGCCGGCTTGCGGTCGGTGGCGATCGACGAGGCGCACTGCATCAGCGAGTGGGGGCACGACTTCCGTCCCGAGTACCGGCAGCTCGGCGCCCTGCGCGAGGCGCTGCCGGGCATCCCCTTCCACGCCTACACCGCCACCGCCACGCCGCGCGTACGCGGCGACATCGCCCAGCAGCTGCGCCTGCGCGACCCGCTGCTGCTCGTCGGCTCCTGCGACCGCCCCAACCTGGTCTACCGCGTGCGCCGCCGGCAGCAGATGGCGCGCCAGGTGCGCGACGTCGTCGCCGCCCACCGGCGCAACGCCGGCATCGTCTACTGCACGTCGCGCCGCGAGGTGGAGGCGCTCGCCGCCCACCTCGTCGAGCAGGGGTTCCGCGCCGTCGCCTACCACGCCGGCCTCGAGGACGGCGCGCGCGCCGCCGCCCAGGACGCCTTTCTCGCCGAGCGCGTGGAGGTGGTGGTCGCCACCGTCGCCTTCGGCATGGGCATCGACCGCCCCGACGTGCGCTACGTGGTGCACGCCGGCGCGCCGCGCTCGCTCGAGCAGTACCTGCAGGAGGCCGGGCGGGCGGGCCGCGACGGCGAGGCCGCCGAGTGCGTGCTGCTCTACTCCCCGGGTGACGTCGCCCGCTGGCGCGGCCGCCTCGAGCGCGACGGCGCCATGACCGACGCCAACGTCGTCCACCTGCGCCGCATCGAGGCTTACTCCAGCGGCGCCGCCTGCCGCCATCGCGCCCTCGCCGAGCACTTCGGCGAGCGCTACCGCGAAGGCAGCTGTGGCGCCTGCGACTGGTGCCTGGGCGAGCTCGAGGAGGTGCCGGAGTCCACCGTGCTGGCGCAGAAGATCCTCTCCTGCGTGGCGCGAGTGCGCCAGTCGTTCGGCGTCGGCCACGTCGTCGACGTGCTGCGCGGGCGCCTCACCGCGCGGGTCGAGCAGCTCGGGCACGGCCAGCTCTCGACCTTCGCGTTGCTCCCCGACCTCTCGGTACCGGCGCTGCGCGGCTTCATCGAGCAGCTGATCGACCAGAGGCTGCTGGCCATGGAGGGCGACCGCTACCCCATTCTCCGGCTCACCGACGAGGGGGGCGAGCTGCTGCGCGGCCGCCGGCCCTGCGTCCTGATGCGGGTGCCGGAGCCCCCCCGTGAGGCCGCCCGGCGGCGCCGCCGCGGCGGCCGCCCGGCGGCCGAGGGGGTGGCGCTCGCGACGGGCGCCGACGCCGAGCTCTTCGAGCGCCTGCGGGCGCTGCGCCGCGAGATCGCCGCCGAGCGCGGTGTGCCCCCCTACGTCGTCTTCCACGACACCACGCTGCGCGAGCTCGCCGTCCTCCGGCCGCGCAGCATGCGCGAGCTGCTCGCCGTCAAGGGGATCGGCGAGCGCAAGGCGCTCGACTACGGCGAGCGGCTGCTCGCCCTGCTCGTCGCCGTCGCCGCCGAGGAGCGCAACGGTGCGCAGGCGGTCACCGAGGGATAGGCTGCGGTGATGGATCCCGCCGCCAACGTCAAGCAGGCCGTGCCCTTCTTCCGCGTCGCCGACCTCGCCGCCTCCCTGCGCTTCTACGTCGACGGCCTCGGTTTCACGATGACCCTGCGCTGGATCGACGAGGGGAAGCTGCGCTGGTGCTGGCTGCAGCTCGGTGGCGCCGCCCTGATGCTGCAGGAGATGCGCCGCGAGGGGCACGATTCGTGGGTGCCGGCGGGCAAGGTCGGCGAAGGCGTATCGATCTGCTTCACCTGCGAGGACGCGCTGGAGATCCACCGTCAGATCACCGCTCGCGGCGTCGCCGCCTCGCGGCCCTTCGTCGGCAATGGCATGTGGGTGACCTCGACGGCGGACCCCGACGGCTACCAGCTCGAGTTCGAGAGCACGACGGACGTGCCCGAGGAGACGATCTACGACGAGAGGAGCGACGCATGCGCGACGGCAGATGCCACGCCTGGATCCTGATGCTCGGCCTCGGCCTGGGGGCCTGTGCCGGCGCCACCGCCGGGCCGGCCGGTCAGCCGGCCACCGAGGGCAAGGGAATGGACGCGGTCTGTCGCTCCTACGCCAAGGGCAACAGCCCCGACATCGCACCGCCACGCCTGCTACGCGGCGAGCAGCCCCAGCCTCCCGAGGGCGGGCCGGCGAGCGGCTACGTCTGCGTGCGGGCGACGATCAACCCCTCGGGAGCAGTGGTCGACCCGGTGGTCGTCAAGACCGACAACCAGGAGTTCGCCCGCGCCTTCGTCCGCGCCCTCGGCGACTGGCACTACGAGCCCGCCACGCGGGGCTCGGCGCGGGTTCCCTTCCACACCGTCATCTTCGCCAAGTACCCGCCCGGATGAGCGACTTCGAGGACATCGGCGAGCGGCTGGCGCAGTCCGTCGCCGCCGCCCTGCCCGCCCTCGCCGCCATCGCCGACGAGACCGCTTCGCGGCCGCGCGCCCCCGGCAAGTGGTCGCCCAAGCAGGTGCTCGGCCACCTCATCGACTCGGCCGCCAACAACCACCAGCGCTTCGTGCGCGGCCAGGAGGCGAGCGACCTCCACCTGCCGGGCTATGCGCAGGACCACTGGGTCGCCGTGCAGGACTACGGCGCGCGCCCCTGGGCTGCCCTCATCGAGCTGTGGTCGGCGTACAACCGGCACCTGGCGCACGTCATCGCCCGCATCCCCGAAGCAGCCCGCGAGACCGCGTGCACCATCGGCCCGAACGCACCGGTGACACTGGGGTTCCTCGCCAGCGACTACGTGGACCATCTGTGGCACCACCTGGCGCAGATCGGCATTCCCCGCGGCGAGGCCGTGTCGCGGCAGGACGTCGCGCAGCCGCGGCAGAGATAGCCGGCCATGTCGAGCCGAGCCACCGCCATCGCCCTCGCGGCACTCGTCGTCGCCGCCTGGTCCGCCGCGGCGCCCTCCCCGGCGGCGAGCGGCACCGCCGCCGGTCGCGGCGAAGGGGGCATCGTCCTCGGCGATGGCCTGCCCGTCTTTGCCGGCGCCAGAGGTGACCGGCAGATCTCCGTGCTGGCGCAGCACGACGCGGTGGCCGCGCTGGCGTCGCTGTCGGCCGCCGACTTCCACTTCATGGAGTCGCACGGACGGGTGCAGGTGCTCTTCTTCGCCGGCCAGCCGGCCAAGGAGCGCTACGGCTGTGTAGAGTCCGGCCAACTCGACCTGCCGGCAATCGACGACGCGGGCACGCCGATGACCTGGCGCAAGCTGCGCTTCATCCTCCGCGGCCACGTCCTGGGCGAGGCGTCGCTCACCGGCCTGCGCGGCCGTTGAGGCCAGCGCGCGCACCGCGCGCAC
>DASYUP010000386.1:0-3705 GCA_036001185.1 Thermoanaerobaculia bacterium | reverse complement strand
CGATGCGCCCCACCAGATCGCTCATCTCGCCGAAGAGGGCATGCGCCTTCATCGCCGCGTCGAACTGTGCCCGGCGGTCGTCGGCGTTGTAGGAAGCGCGCCGATCGATGCCGATCTCCAGCTTGCTCTCGATGCTCTCGCCGCCCTTGGTGAGCCGCACCGTGTAGGTGCCGGGCGGCACCCGCGGTCCCCGGAAGCCGGCGCCGGCGACCTGCGCCGCCCGCGGTACCCGGGGTGGCTTCACGGTCATCGGCCAGAACACACGGTTGATGCCGCGCCCCTTGTTGGGCGACAGAGTGTCGACCACCTTGCCGTCGGCGTCGAGGATCTCGAGCTTGATGGGGCCGAAGAGGTGGCGGGTGCGCTGGTAGTAGCCAATGGCGGCGCCGCCGGGGGGGTTCTGGCCGACGAACACGGCGTCGCCGTCGACCCAGCCGCCGTTGGCCGGCATCCGCTGCTGGATGGGCCGGCCGGGGAGGAAGGCGGCCGGCTTCGCCAGCAGCTCGGCGCTGAGGGCGCGCAGCGGCGTCAGGTCGTCGATGATCCAGATGCCGCGGCCGTGGGTGGCGATGACGAGGTCGTTCTCGCGCTGTTGCACGCGCACCTCGCGCACGGCGACGCTGGGGAAGTTGCTGCCCTTGAACTCGGCCCAGGTGGTGCCGCCGTCGGCGGAGATCCACAGCCCGACCTCGGTGCCGACGAACAGCAGCCGGCGCTCGACGGCGTCCTCCTTGATCACGTGGGCGTAGCCGCGCACACCCTGCTGGGGCGAGACGATCCGCTGCCAGGTCGCGCCGGAGTCGGTCGTGCGGTAGACCCAGGGCGTCATGTCACCGAAGGTGTGGCGGTCGAAGGCGGCGTACGCGGTGGCGGGGTCGAAACGGCTCGCTTCCACCCAGCTCACCCAGGACGCCCTGGGCAGCCCCTTGACGTTGCCGACGACGTTCGTCCACGACTTGCCGCCGTCGCGGGTGAGCTGCACGTTGCCGTCGTCGGTCCCCACCCAGATGACGCTGGCGTCGAGCGGCGACTCGCTGATCGAGTAGATGGTGGTGTGCATCTCTGCCGACGAGTTGTCGACGGTGACGCCACCCGACTGCTCCTGCTTCTGTTTCTGGGGATCGTTGGTGGTGAGGTCGGGCGAGATCCGTTCCCAGGTGTCGCCGCGGTCGCGCGAGCGGAAGAGGAACTGCGCGCCGATGTAGAGGGTCCCCTTCTGCGTCGGGCTGGTGGCGATCGGCGTGTTCCAGTTGAAGCGCAGCTTCTCGCCGTAGCCCGCCTTGGGCTGGATGTCGCGACCGGACATCGTCCGCCGATCGACACGCCCGATGTAGCCCCCCTGCGCCTCGGCGTAGACGGCATCGGGATCGGTGGGGTCGGGCACCGTCCAGAAACCGTCGCCGCCGTAGAGGTTCTGCCAGCGGTCGTTGGTGATGCCCCCGGGGTAGGCCGAGTCTCCCACCCAGGAGCTGTTGTCCTGCAGGCCGCCGTAGACCTGATAGGGGTCGCGGTCGTCGACTGCCACGTGGTAGAACTGCGAGATCGGCAGGTTGCCGGTCTTCCACCAGCGGTTGCCGCCGTCGAACGAGATCCACAAGCCGCCGTCGTCGCCACCGAGGACGTGCTTGGGGTTGTCGGGGTCGATCCACAGGTCGTGCCAGTCGCCGTGGGAGCCGCCGCCGCTGCTGGAGAACGACTTGCCGCCGTCCTCGCTGACGACGAGGTCGCCGTCGGGCTTGAAGAGGTGGGCCGGGTTGGTGGGGTCGACCACCAGCCGGGCGAAGTAGAACGGCCGCCAGACCACGAACTGGCTGCGGTCTCCCTGCTCCCACGTCTTGCCGCCGTCGGCGGAGCGGAACAGCGCCGACTTGGTCGACTCGACCAGGGCATAGACGACGTTGCGGTCCGAGGGCGCGAAGGTGACTTCCACACGGCCCCATGGCTTCGCCGGCAGGCCGGCGCTGGTGGCAGCGGTCACCTCGGTCCAGGTCTTGCCACCGTCGCCGCTGCGGAAGAGACCGCTGCCGCTCGGCGCCTGGGGCCCGTCGCCTCCCGAGCGGAACGTCCACCCCTTGCGGCGGAAGTCCCACATGCCGGCGAGCAGCGCCTCGGGATCCCCCGGATCCATCGCCAGGCTCGAGCAGCCGGTCGACAGGTTGGCCCCTTTGAGCACCAGTGACCAGGTCTTGCCACCGTCGACCGTCTTGTAGACGCCGCGGTCGGGGCTGTCGCTCCACAGCTTGCCCGGTACGCAGGCGAAGACGGTGTCGCTCTGCTTCGGGTGGACGAGGACGCGCACGATGCGCTCGGACTCGGGGAGGCCCACGTTCGTCCACGTCTCGCCGCCATCGGTGGACTTGTAGATGCCGTTGCCCACCGAGACCGAGTTGCGAACCCACGCCTCGCCGGTTCCCACCCAGACCGTCTTGGGGTTCGAGGGATCGATGGTGATGGCGCCGATCGACTGCAGCGGCTGCTCGTCGAAGACCGGTTTGAAGGTGGTGCCGCCGTCCGTTGACTTCCACACTCCACCGCTGGCGGCGCCAACGAACACCGTCGTCTTGCCCCCCTCGTTGCGCGCCGCCACGGCGGCGATACGGCCGCTCATCGCCGCCGAGCCGATGTTGCGCGCGCCGAGGCCCGAGATCGCCGCCGAGTCGACGACCGGAGTGCGGCCGGCGGCCGGCGGCGGCGGCGTCGACGAGCCCGGCACCACCGGGCTCGGCCCCGCCTTGATGACGCCGACGATCGGGGTGCCCGCCGCCGGAAAGCGGAAGAGCGTGTCGTCGACGTCGACGTTTGCCTCGGCGGTCTCGATGACCAGCCGCTGCCCGGGTGGCCTGCCCTTGGGGCCGGTGTCTTGGGCGAACGGGAACCAGACGCCGGCGACCTGCTCGTAGCTGCCGAGGTCGGTGACCGAGGTCCGCTCGGCGCCGCGCACGCGCGAGATCGTCTCGATGCGGATCTCGAGGTAGTAGTCGGGGTCGAGGTAGATGGTCTTGGTGTCGCCGTCCTTGAGGTCCACCCGCAGCTTCAGCGCCGGGGTGCCGCCGACGTCTTCGGTGCCCAGGTACCGCACGTGGTGGCCTTTCTGCTGCCAGTTGACCAGTGGCCCCTCGAGGTCCGCGTCCTGGGCGGAAGACTTGGCGTCTTCGGCCGAGCGCCGCTCCGCCTCGCGCCGGCCGCCGAACGGATCCATGGCCCAGGCCGCCTTGCCATCGTAGGCGTCGACCTCGGTCAGCCCCTGCATCGTGAGCTCGCTGCGCAGCATCCCGGGTCGCTCGATGACGCGGCTCACGGGCGCCTCGGTGGAGCCGAACCTCACCTTGCCGGTCATGCGCAGGCTGTGGATTGCCGCCAACCGCTCTGCCCCGCCCCGCGCCGCCACGTATTTGGCGACGATCTCGTCGACGGTGGGGGTGCCGGCGGCGGTGGTGAGAGCGCCGGTCGGAGTGGTGGCGGCGCGCGCGCTGCCGGCGGCGGCGCAAAGAACCATCGAGGTGGCGAGGACGGCGACGGCTGAGCGCATGAAACCTCCCCTAGGTGGATCGGGCGTTCGTCGAAGGCCGGGATCGAACGAGCGCGCGCCTGCCCGCCGCGTGCGCCCGCCTCTGAAGCCCCGCGTCTACTGTCCTCCTTGTACGTTGGGAAGCGCTGGTGGTTGCGTTCCGACCGCGATGCCGGTCCCCATCTAGGGGACAAGGG